>NZ_CAXAOQ010000033.1:0-89471 GCF_963970575.1 Pseudomonas sp. EA_65y_Pfl2_P74 | reverse complement strand
ATGGTGCGGGAAGCGGTCTTGATCTACAACCAAGAGCGCCCGCACCTGTCCTTAAAATACAAAACGCCCGATGCAGTGCATCGGGCGTTAGGGTGAGATAGGTGTAAACCTATTTCAGGACTAGACACCGGTTCAACAATTACACGTAATACGATTTCAGCGGCGGAAAGCCATTGAACTCAACCGCGCTGTAGCTGGTGGTGTACGCACCGGTCGACAACCAGTACAGACGATCACCAATCGCCAGGTTCAGCGGCAAGCCGTACTTGTAGTTCTCGTACATGATGTCGGCGCTGTCGCAGGTCGGGCCTGCGATCACCACTTCTTCCATCTCGCCTTTCTTCTCGGTCCAGATCGGGAACTTGATCGCCTCGTCCATGGTTTCGATCAGGCCGGAGAACTTGCCCACATCGGTGTACACCCAGCGCTCGACGGCGGTGCGCGATTTACGTGCGACCAATACCACTTCGCTGACCAGGATGCCGGCGTTGGCGATCAGCGAACGGCCCGGCTCCAGAATGATTTCCGGCAGGTCATCACCGAAGTCTTCTTTCAGGAAACGGATGATTTCTTCAGCGTAGGTTTCCAGGCTGTTGGTGCGGGTGATGTAGTTGGCCGGGAAGCCACCGCCCATGTTGATCAGCTTCAGGTGAATGCCGTCTTCTTCTTTCAGACGTTCGAAAATCACTTTGACCTTGGCGATTGCCGCGTCCCAGACGCTGATGTCGCGCTGCTGCGAACCGACGTGGAACGAGATGCCGTAAGGCACCAGGCCCAGGTCTCGGGCGAGGATCAGCAGGTCCATGGCCATGTCGGTCTGGCAGCCGAATTTGCGCGACAGCGGCCAGTCAGCGGTGGTCGAGCCTTCAGTGAGGATGCGCACATACACTTTCGAGCCCGGTGCAGCCTTGGCGATGTTGCGCAGGTCGGCTTCGGAGTCGGTGGAGAACAGACGCACGCCCTTCTCATAGAAGTAGCGGATGTCCTTGGATTTCTTGATGGTGTTGCCGTAGCTGATACGGTCGGCGCTGACGCCGCGATCCATCACTTTGTCCAGCTCGTAGATCGAGGCGATGTCGAAGCTCGAACCTTTCTCTTTGAGCAGGTCGATGATCTCGACGGCCGGGTTGGCCTTGACCGCGTAGTAGACCTTGGCGAATTCGAAACCGGCGCGCAGGTCATCGTAGGCCTGGCTGATCATCGCGGTGTCGATCACCACGAACGGGGTTTCCTGTTTGTCGGCGAACGCCTTCATTTTGTCGAATGTAGCGCGCGCGAAATAGTCTTCGACCTGGATCGACATGCTGGGAGCTCCTATGGGCAAACAAGTAAAAACAATGGGTGCAAATGAACGTCCTCCGTATCCCCACTTTGGTTCGCCTACTTCCCAAGGCATGTCGCCGAAAGCAAAAAGGCCACGGGCGCCGATGCTGCCCTTGGCCTTGCTGTCTCGTCGTCAGTACTTGAGCCGGATGGATCGTTTCCAGCATGGACGTTCGGCGCGAACTTTAGGGCGTGAGGGGCCTGAGATCAACAAAAAATGTCGCGTTTTTGCACGCTTCCGTCGTGCGGTCTTCCTCCGGTACTGATGTAACCGACCGACATGACAGGCTGATGTTCCCTCGAGCATGGATTTGCGTAGTTGGTATGGCTGGAAAAAACGGAAATAAGCCACAGACGTTTAATTCCAAAAAAGCCTTGAGACAACCGTCAGGACTAGTATTTCTGACAGGTGTCTAGACGCGGTTTTCTTTCTAGGATGAGGGCGCCGATTAGTTCTGAAAGAAAGTCTGGTGATCGGCGAGCACACTATTTTTTGTTATTGGAAATGGCTCCGTCGACCCGTTTGCATGATGGGGGGAGTGCGCCTGTCTATCAATTCAAGCGGATGCTGGGGTAACAAGGATGAATAGAATATTACTGTGGCTAGTTGTATTGACTCTGTCAGGTTGTGCCACTCACGAAGTGGTTCAGCCGTCTGTTCCCGTATCGCGAGAGGAAGTGCTCGGGACCGCATCGACTGGGGTGATGGGCGCCGGCACCGGGCCACAGATTGCCGCCTATCTCACGGAGGCCTACCACAACAAGCTGAACATGTGCCGAAATAACCCTTCAGCCCCGGCATTCCTGTGTTCCGGGGTCATGTTGAGAGCCACTCAACACTCCACACAGTTTCATTTCTGGAACCCTAATCCAACGTCTACCGGCGTGTCTTTTTCCTATTTGCGGGCGGATGCGAAGTTCAGCAAGTTGGTCTTCGGTTATCACAACGGATTTATCTTGTATCCGTACTTTTTCAAACCCGTGGGTAAAATAGAACCAGAGATACTTTGTTTCTTTCCGGTGGACGGTGCAACGACCCCGCGCGCAGATCAGGGCTGCGGTCAAAGTCCGGGAATAGTTTCCAGTCGACCCTGCCAGTCACAAGGGATCAATACGGCCGCGCAATACATCGCGCATTACAATCAGCAAACGAACAAATACGGGCATCTGTGCGGCTTTGATGTGAGCGACGATTTGAATCAGGCAGCCACCACCGCTTTCAATGAGGCAATCAAGGCCCAGGGGATGGGCGGCACGTTCGCCTTCAATACGCAGAACGAGTTCCGGCTGGCCAAGTGGGGGCAGAATCTGGCACGACGTTGCCAATCGAGGCGGTGTTCTACATCGGTGACGCCGGCAAGGCCGGTGCGCAGTATGACCAGCAGGATTTCAAGAACCAGACAGGTATCTGGATTCCGGCAATCAGGATCACGCTGCCCCAGACGCCATCGGCTGATGTGCGGTTCGAGTTCATTGCCGGTGACCAGGCCATCTCTTCCTGATCCATTCAATTGTGCCGTGCCCTGCCAGAGGGGCACGGCACATCAGCGCTCTATCAGGCCAGCGCTGTCTCGGCGGGGAAGATGATGCTGGTCTTGCCACCGCGGGATTTGCCGGAACTCAGATACTCGGCAATCGACTCCTGCGTGACCTCGCCCAGGAACACCCGCTCGGCGTCCAACACCGGCAACCACGAACGATTGAACTCGTACATGCGCGACAGCAGGATGCGCAAATGCTCGTCATACGCCGCCGTGGCGTTGAACTCACGCAGGAACTGCGCGCAGGTGCCGGTCTGGCGGTGCAGGTCGCGGCGACGCACATAACCCAGCGCCTTGTTCTCGGCACAGGTGACCACGACGTAGCGGCGGTCATGTTCGTCCATCAATTCCAGCGCATCGGCCACCGGGGTTTCCGGGCTCACCGACGGCGCGTTGTCCGCCGCGTCTTCTGCCTTGACCAGCAGCAGGCGCTTGAGGGTGCTGTCCTGGCCGACGAAGTTGCTGACAAAGTCGTCCGCCGGGTGTGCGAGCAGGGTGTCCGGGTGATCGATCTGCAGCAGTTTGCCGGCGCGGAAGATCGCAATCTTGTCGCCGAGTTTGATCGCCTCGTCGATGTCGTGGCTGACCATGATGACGGTCTTGTTCAGCGCGCGCTGCATCTCGAAGAACTCGTTCTGGATCATCTCTCGGTTGATCGGGTCGACCGCACCGAACGGCTCGTCCATCAGCAACAGCGGTGCGTCCGCCGCCAGCGCACGAATCACGCCGATGCGCTGTTGCTGGCCACCGGACAATTCACGCGGATAACGATGCAGATACTGCTTGGGCTCAAGCTTGATCATGCTCATCAGTTCACGGGCGCGGTCGTGGCATTTCTGTTTGTCCCAGCCGAGCAGCTTCGGCACCACCACAATGTTCTCTTCGATGGTCATGTTCGGGAACAGACCGATCTGCTGGATCACGTAGCCGATGTTGCGGCGCAGGGTCACTTCGTCCAGGTCGGTGGTGTCTTCACCGTTGATCAGGATCTTGCCCGAAGTCGGTTTGATCAGGCGGTTGATCATCTTCAGCGTGGTGCTTTTGCCGCAACCCGATGGCCCGAGGAACACACAGATTTCGCCTTCATTGACGGTCAGGCTCACCGAGTCCACGGCTTTGATGTCTTTGCCGTTGCTTTGGAAGGTCTTGCTGAGGTTTTGAAGTTCGATCATTTGAGGAGTCCTTTTGGAGTCAGCGCGCGTTGCAGCCACTGCAGGAGGAGGTCGGCGAAGATCGCCAGAAGACTGACCAGCAGCGCGCCGACGATGAGCATCGACATGTCACTGCGGCTGATGGAGGCGAGGATCAACACACCGAGACCGCCGGCGCCGACGGTGGCGGCGATGGTCATCACGCCGATGTTCATCACCACGGCAGTGCGCACACCGGCGAGGATCACCGGTACCGCAATCGGCAACTCGACCATGCGCAGGCGCTGGCCGAAGGTCATGCCGATGCCGCGCGCGGCTTCACGGATGCCCGGTTCGACGCCGGTCAGGGCCAGGTAGGTGTTGCGCATGATCGGCAGCAGTGAATAAAGGAACACCGCCGTGATCGCCGGCATCGGGCCCAGGCCTTGGCCGAACTTGGAGTAGAACGGCAACAGCAGGCCGAACAGGGCAATCGACGGCACGGTCAGCAGCACGGTGGCGCTGGCCTGTAAAGGGCCGGCGAGGCTCGGAAAGCGGGTCATCAGAATGCCCAGCGGCACACCGGCGACAATCGCCAGACTGACGGCGATCCCCACCAGAGAAATGTGCTGCAAGGTCAGGTGCAGCACCTGCTGCCAGTCAAGATGGGAAAAGGCGTTCAAGAATTCCATGACGTTTCCTCCCTTCAATTCAATGGATGTTGGCGCAGGAAATCAGCGGCCACAGCGGATGGGCTTTCATGATCGACATCGACCCGCGCGTTGAGCCGGCGCATGGTTTCGTCATCAAACAGTTCGGCCAGCGGCTTGAGTTGCCCGGCCAGTTTCGGGTGGGCGTCCAGATAGGCCTGGCGCACCACGGGCGCGGCGGTGTAGTCCGGGAAGTAATGCTTGTCGTCCGCCAGCAATTTCAGATTGAAGGCGCTCAGGCGACCGTCCGTGGTGTACACCAGGCCGGCGAACACTTGGCCATTGCGCAGGGCGGTGTAGACCAGACCGGCGTCCATCTGGCGGGTGTTCTCGCGTGTCAGGTTCATGTCATAGAGCTTGACCATGCCGTCCAGGCCGTCGGAGCGGTTGGCGAACTCAGTGTCCAGAGCCACCAGATGATTGGCCTCGGCCTCATCCCGCAGCACGGTGTTCAGTTCGCTGATGCTGTTGATCTGCGGGTACTGGTCGGCGATTTTTTTCGGCAGGGCCAGTGCATAGGTGTTGCTGAATTTCGACGGTGCGAGCCAGGTCAGGCCTTTTTTGGCATCGAGTTCTTTCACCCGAGCGTAGGACTGTTCGCTGTCGAGTTTTTCGGTGACATGGTTGTAGGACACCAGCGACACACCGGTGTACTCCCAGAGCATGTCCAGTTGGCCACTCTCCTGAGCGCTGCGCGCCAGATTGCTACCCAGCCCACCGGTGATTTGCGCGTCGTAGCCTTTGCTGCGCAGGTACTGCGAGGTGATTTGCGCCAGCAGGGTTTGTTCGGTGAACACCCGGGCGCCAATGCGGATAACCGGTTTGTCGGCGGCTTGGGCGATTCCTGCGAACAGCAGGGCGCAGCCTAAAATCAAGCTAAGTCGTTTCATGAAGATTCCTTTGCCGGGGCTTAAGACGGGCGCAAGCCGCGTTCGAGCCAGAGTCGACTGCCCAGGGTGACAGCGCCATCGAGCAGCAGCGCCAGTAAGGCGGTACACGCGGCGCCGAGCAGCAGTTGCGGCTGATTGTTCAGCGCGATACCCGGGAAGATCAGGCTGCCAAGGCTGTTGGCGCCGATCAGAAACGCCAGCGGCGCTGTCCCGACATTGATCGCCAGCGCCACACGCACACCACCGACGATGATCGGCACGGCATTGGGCAACTCGACTTTCCACAGCACCTGACGCGGGGTCATGCCGATGCCGACGGCGGCTTCTTTGAGTGAACCCTGAACGTTTTTCAGGCCTTCGTAGGTGTTGCGCACAATTGGCAACAGTGACGCGAGGAACAGCGCGAAGATCGCCGGGCCGCTGCCGATGCCCAGAATCCCCAGGGCAATTGCGAGTACGGCCAACGGCGGCACGGTGTTGCCGATGTTGAAGATCTGCATGAAGCGTTCGGCGCGCCCGACCATGCCTGGGCGACTGAGGAAGATGCCGGCGGGGATGCCCACGACGAGGGCAGCGAGCATTGAAGCGAGGACGAGAACCAGATGAGCTTGCAGGTAAAACAACAAATCGTCGCGGTAGTGTTCGATCGTGTTGATGCCGATCCAGTGGACCAGCAGGGCCAGGAGCGCGATCACCACCGCACCTCCCATCAGCCCTTTGCCATAGCGGATAGCCACAGGCGGACTCCTTTTTTAGTCGGCGAACGCCATCCTGCGTGGCAGGCCAAACCTTGGCTGCCGGGAAAAAACGTTCGCGAGAAGCAGCTCCCTCAGCACCGGCAAAAAGCGGTCTGAAAGCGAGCCATGAGCGCAGCCTCGTCAGGCTAACTTGCTGATTTTTCAGCCCCTGACGAAACGTCGTAACAGGGGATGGACGTCTCCGTGCTTTAAAAGGTTCCCATCCGAGACAGCATTTGGCCACCCCTGATGTGCTCAACGGTTCGGTTATTGTCTGGACTTGGGCTATAATCGCGGCCCTTTTTTGAATCACCGCCAGGCGATTTCCCATGACCAACCAGGCCGCCGAAGTCGCGAAACGCCGCACTTTCGCCATTATTTCCCACCCCGATGCCGGTAAAACCACGATCACCGAAAAGCTCCTGTTGATGGGCAAGGCGATTGCGGTGGCCGGTACGGTGAAATCCCGTAAATCCGACCGCCATGCGACATCCGACTGGATGGAGATGGAGAAACAACGGGGTATTTCCATTACCACGTCGGTCATGCAGTTCCCGTATCGCGATCACATGGTCAACCTGCTCGACACCCCGGGCCACGAAGACTTCTCCGAAGACACCTACCGCACTCTGACGGCAGTGGACTCGGCCTTGATGGTCCTCGACGGCGGTAAGGGTGTTGAGCCACGGACCATCGCGCTGATGGACGTTTGCCGTCTGCGAGACACGCCGATCGTCAGCTTCATCAACAAACTCGACCGTGACATCCGCGACCCGATCGAACTGCTCGACGAAATCGAAGCCGTTCTGAAGATCAAGGCGGCGCCGATCACCTGGCCGATCGGTTGCTACCGCGACTTCAAAGGCGTGTACCACCTGGCCGACGACTACATCATTGTCTACACCGCCGGTCACGGTCACGAACGCACCGAAACCAAGATCATCGAGAAGCTCGACTCCGACGAAGCCCGCGCGCATCTGGGCGACGAGTACGACCGCTTCATCGAGCAGTTGGAACTGGTACAGGGCGCCTGCCACGAGTTCAACCAGCAAGAGTTCCTCGACGGCCAACTGACCCCGGTGTTCTTCGGTACCGCACTGGGCAACTTCGGTGTCGACCACGTGCTCGACGCCGTCGTTGACTGGGCGCCGCGCCCGCTGGCACGCGTGGCCAACGAGCGCACCGTGGAACCGGTCGAAGAGAAGTTCTCGGGCTTCATCTTCAAGATCCAGGCGAACATGGACCCCAAACACCGTGACCGCATCGCCTTCATGCGTATCTGCTCCGGCAAGTACGAAAAAGGCATGAAGATGCGTCATGTGCGTACCGGCAAGGACGTGCGCATCGGCGACGCCCTGACGTTCTTCTCCTCCGAGCGTGAGCAACTGGAAGAGGCGTTTGCCGGCGATATCATCGGCCTGCACAACCACGGCACCATTCAGATCGGCGACACCTTCAGCGAAGGCGAAGCGCTTGGTTTCACTGGTATTCCGCACTTCGCCCCGGAACTGTTCCGTCGCGTGCGTCTGCGTGACCCGCTGAAATCCAAGCAACTGCGCCAGGGGCTGCAGCAGTTGGCTGAAGAAGGCGCGACCCAGGTGTTCTTCCCGGAGCGCAGCAACGACATCATTCTCGGTGCCGTCGGTGTGCTGCAGTTCGACGTGGTCGCCAGTCGCTTGAAAGAGGAATACAAGGTCGAGTGCTCGTATGAGCCGATCACTGTTTACTCGGCGCGCTGGATTGAATGCGACGACAAGAAGAAGCTTGAGGAATTCTCCAACAAGGCTGTGGAAAACCTGGCAGTCGATGGCGGCGGGCACCTGACTTACCTCGCTCCGACGCGGGTTAACCTGGCGTTGATGGAAGAGCGCTGGCCGGATGTGAAATTCCGTGCGACGCGTGAGCATCACTAAGCGCTGAATTGTTTTGTCCAAAGCCCCCTAGGTGTATGCCTAGGGGGCTTTTTTTGCTTGGTTGGTTTGGGTGTATATCCGTTTCTGCGGGTGTTGCGGCTGACGGTTTCGCCCTTACGGCGACTCACTTTTTTTACAAACGCCTAAAAAAAGTAAGCAAAAAAACGCTTGCTCCTACGTGCGGCCCGCTCGCTGGGGCTCGGGGTTCCTTCGCTGCGGGATTGATCCGGGGGGCATCGCCTCCGGTTTGCTGCGCTGCACCTCCTCTCGATGTGTTTGGCTTCGCCAAACGGTCGCTGCGCTCCCATCCCCGGATCAATCCCTCCACTCAGCCTTCCGACGTCGCCCGTGGATCAAGGTCAAGAGCTGCAGCCGAGCTAACGCTCATCCTGTTGAGTGGTGAGTAGCAGAGGGGATACGCGTTCTGCTCATGCTTTTTTGTGTGCGAGCCTGCTCGCGAAGGCGGCCTGACGGCCGACCATTTTCTGACTGAGTGCCTTCAATCTGCCTGATCTGCCGAAGGTTGCACCTGCATGGGGCTGTAGGGCGACTCCGTTTTTTGTGATCTCGACATACTTGAGCGCGACAATCCGAGAGCTGACCGTTAGTGTCTCAGGTTTGCGAAAGTCGCTTTGAGAGGTCAAAGGAATGACAAGTCGGCTGACTTACCTGCTGCGACTCAATGGCTATTTCGGCGTAATGGCCTGGGTGCTCGCGGCGCTGCTGTTCATCAATCGCCTCAGCAGTATGGTCAAGCTGTTCATGGCGTTGTATCTGCGTCAGGAGCTGGGGCTGGCGATTGAAACCGTGGGCTGGCTGCTGTCCGGTTACGGCGCGGGGCTGTTGATCGGTTCGATGGTCGGTGGGTTGCTCAGTGATCGCTTTCCCACGGCGCGGCTCACGGCGGCGCTGTTTTTCCTGTCGGTATGGACCCTGATCCTGTTGGGGGTGGTCACCGACGTGCCGTGGCTTGCGGCGTTATTGCTGTTGAGCGGTGTGCTCGACGGGGCGATCCGCACCCTGCATCAACGGTTGATCATGGAGTATTGCGAGGTTGCGCAGCGTTCGCGTGCGCAAGCTTTGAGCCGGGTTGCGAGAAATCTCGGGATGGCCGCTGCCGGGGTGGCTGGCGGGGTGTTGGCGCAGACGGATTTTCGCTCGGTGTTTTTCGCCAGTGCGGCGATGACGCTACTGGCGTTGCTCTGGTTTGTCCGCACGACCTGGCGTCGACCGGTGCTGATCGTTGAGGCGTCAGCCGATGCGGGCTCCGGCGCATCCTCTGCGTATCGCGACAAGGCGTTTCTCTGGTTGCTGGCAGCGGCGGTCTTGCTCGGCATGGCGTTCGATACCGTCTACAGCACGCTGGGCAACTATCTGCGTGACTACTACCACTTGAGCACAGAAGCCATCGGTTGGCAGTTCGCGCTCAACGCGATACTGATTGTGGCCCTGCAGATTCCGCTGTCCCATTGGGGCGAACGGTGGGGCATGCGGCGGCAACTGGTGGCCGGCAGTCTGTTGCTGGCTATCGGGCTGGGCATGTTGCCATTGGGCACCGGACTGTTTTTCGTCTGCCTGTCGACGGTGGTCTGGACACTGGGCGAAGCGCTGTTCATGCCGCCGCTCAATGTGTTGGTCATGCAGCATGCACAGAGTGGCAAAGGCGGGCAGTACTTCGGTCTGTTTTTCATGAGCTGGAGTGCGAGCGCACTGGTATCACCGGTGCTGAGCGGTCAAATGTACGGATACTTTGGCGGGCACAGTGTCTGGCTGGTCAGTGCGACGCTGGCGCTGTTGGCCATCCCGCTGATTTATCCGGCCACTCACACACGCGTCTCGGACGGGCCTTAAGGGCAGGCCGGCGTCCTTTAGCGGCTCCGGCTATTGGCGTTATTGGAAACCAGTCTTTGTGTCGAGGGTATTTCTGCCGGCTGCTGAGTGTCTTGTCTGGTGAACCCGGCGGATCGGAACTAGATTTCATTCATCGCCGGATCGGCATGTTTGTCTCACCCGCAGAGGATGGAATCGATCATGAAAAACAGATTGCTACGCGTTTTGCTGCTGTTGAAAGTGATGGTGATCTTCTCCCTCGGCACCGCGACGGCTTGGGCCGAGTGCGAGGATCACGATGCCCAGGCCTTCAGCGGGCAGGTGGGGCACAGCGGGCTGATGCTGGCCAAGTCTGATTCTGAGGGCGGTGATAAAGGCCAGGGCGGCAGCGAAGGCGATGATGATTCGACCACCGACGAGCCGGCCACCGACGACAGTGACGAAGGCGACAGCCAGACGTAAATGGCAGACAAAAGAAAACCCCTTCTACCTCGACTGATGCGCAATCGAAGCGGAAGGGGTTTGGTTAACACTTTGACTCTAAGTCCAACACAATCTCTGTGGGAGCGGGCTTGCATTTGCCTCGGGATTTGCTTACGCCGCGCCGTCGAGGAACTGCTCGGCGTAGTGGCACGCCACCTGCCGGTTGTCGAGCTCGCGCAGGGCTGGCTCTTGAGTGCTGCAACGCTCGGTCGCATACGGGCAACGCTTGTGGAACGCGCAGCCTGCGGGCGGGTTGAGCGGGTTGGGCAATTCGCCGACGATCTTGATTTTCGGCTTGTCCGGATCCGGGTGAATCGTCGGGGTCGCCGACAGCAGCGCCTGGGTGTAAGGGTGCAGAGGACGATCATAGATGGCGTTTTTCGGACCCATTTCCACCGGGCGACCGAGGTACATCACCATCACGTCATCGGCCACGTGTTGCACCACCGCCAGGTTGTGCGAGATGAACACGTAGGCGGTGTTGAACTCCTGCTGCAGATCCATGAACAGGTTCAGCACCTGCGCCTGAATCGACACGTCCAGCGCCGAAGTCGGTTCGTCCGCCACCAGCACTTTGGGTTGCAGCATCATTGCCCGGGCCAGGGCGATCCGCTGGCGCTGACCGCCGGAAAACATGTGCGGATAGCGCTGGTAGTGCTCGGGACGCAAGCCGACCTGCTTCATCATCGCCTGGACTTTCTCGCGACGTTCGGCGGCGGACAGGTTGGTGTTGATCAGCAGCGGCTCGCCGAGCTGATCACCGACTTTCTGCCGTGGGTTCAACGACGCGTACGGGCTCTGGAACACCATCTGCACGTCTTTGCGCAGTTGCTTGCGCTGGGCCTTGTCGGCACCGGCCACTTCCTGGCCGGCGATTTTCAAGGAGCCGGACGACGGCTCTTCAATCAGGGTCAGGGCGCGGGCGAGGGTCGATTTGCCACAGCCCGACTCGCCGACAACCGCGAGGGTCTTGCCGGCTTCCAGTTCGAACGACACGCCGTTCAGCGCGCGCACGGTGGCGTGGCCCTTGAACAGGCCACGGGAGACTTCGTAGTGACGGGTCAGGTCGCGGGCGGTAAGTACGACGGCCATTACGCCACCTCCTGGTTCAGCGGGTAGAAGCAGCGGGCGAGGCTGTGGCTTTTCGGGTCAAGGGTCGGACGTTGCGCGCGGCAGCTGTCCTGCACGTACGGGCAGCGCGGCGACAGCAGGCAGCCCTGCGGACGGTCGTAACGGCCCGGGACGATGCCCGGCAGCGTCGCCAGACGCTCGGCGCCCTGGCTGTGCTCCGGAATCGCCTTGAGCAGCGCTTCGCTGTACGGGTGCGCCGGGATGTCGAACAGTTGTGGCACCTGACCGACTTCAACGGCTTGGCCGGCATACATCACGCACACGCGCTGGGCGGTTTCAGCCACGACCGCGAGGTCGTGGGTGATCAGCACCAGGCCCATGTCCTGTTCTTTCTGCAACGCCAGCAGCAGATCCATGATCTGCGCCTGAATCGTTACGTCCAGTGCAGTGGTCGGTTCGTCGGCGATCAGCAGTTTTGGCTCGCCGGCAATCGCCATGGCGATGGCGACGCGCTGGCTCATACCGCCGGACAGTTGATGCGGGTAGGCGTCCATACGGCTGGCGGCGCCCGGGATTTCCACTTTTTCCAGCAGTTCGATGGCACGTTTACGCGCTTGCTTGCCGGACATTTTCAGGTGCAGGCGCAGCACTTCTTCGATCTGGAAACCGACGGTGTAGCTCGGGTTCAGTGCGGTCATCGGGTCCTGGAACACCATTGCCAGGTCTTTGCCGACGATCTGCCGGCGCTGGCGGTTGCTCAGGGTGAGCATGTTCTTGCCGTCGAAATTCAGGGCGTCGGCCGTGACGATCCCCGGGTGCTCGATCAGGCCCATCAGGGCCATCATGGTCACGGATTTGCCCGAACCGGACTCGCCCACGATCGCCAGTACTTCGCCCTTGTCGACTTTGAGGTCGAGGCCATCGACCACCGGCACGGCGGTTTTGTCGCCGAAGCGAACGTTGAGATTCTTGATTTCTAGCAGTGACATGGGAATCTCCTCAGGCGGCGTTCTTGAGTTTCGGGTCCAGCGCATCGCGCAGACCGTCGCCCATCAGGTTGATTGCCAGCACGCTGAGCAAAATGGTCAAACCAGGCAGGCTCACCACCCACCAGGCGCGTTCGATGTAGTCGCGGGCCGAGGCCAGCATGGTGCCCCACTCAGGGGTTGGCGGTTGTACGCCAAGGCCGAGGAAGCCCAGGGCGGCGGCATCGAGAATCGCCGAGGAGAAGCTCAGGGTCGCTTGTACGATCAGCGGTGCCATGCAGTTGGGCAGCACGGTGATGAACATCAGGCGTGGCAGCCCGGCACCGGCCAGGCGCGCGGCGGTCACGTAGTCGCGGTTCAGTTCGCCCATGACGGCGGCACGGGTCAGACGCACGTAGGACGGCAGCGATACCACAGCAATTGCAATCACGGTGTTGATCAGGCCAGGGCCGAGGATGGCGACAATCGCCACCGCCAGCAGCAAGGACGGCAGGGCCAGCATGATGTCCATCAAACGCATGATGGTCGGGCCGAGGACTTTGGGGAAGAAACCGGCGAACAGACCCAGCAGGATGCCCGGGATCAACGACATCACGACCGAAGACAAACCGATCAGCAGCGACAGGCGCGAACCCTGGATCAGACGCGACAGCAAGTCGCGACCCAGTTCATCGGTGCCGAGCAGGAACTGAATCTGCCCGCCTTCGAGCCACGACGGCGGCGTCAGCAGGAAGTCACGGTATTGCTCGCTCGGGTTATGCGGTGCGACCCACGGCGCGAACAGCGCGCAGAAGACGATCAGCAGCATGAACAGCAAACCGGCAACTGCGCCCTTGTTCTTGGAGAAGGCTTGCCAGAATTCTTTGTACGGTGACGGGTACAGCAGGCTTTGATCCACGTCGGACGCGGCGGTGGCTGCTGAGGAAGTTGGAGTGCTCATGGGTAATTGACCTCAGCGCTGATGACGGATGCGTGGGTTGGCAAAGCCGTAGAGGATGTCCACTACGAAGTTGACCAGAATCACCAGGCAGGCGATTAACAGGATGCCGTTTTGCACAACCGGGTAGTCCCGGGCGCCGATGGCTTCGATCAGCCATTTACCGATGCCGGGCCAGGAGAAGATGGTTTCGGTCAGAACCGCACCGGCCAGCAGCGTGCCGACTTGCAGGCCGACCACGGTCAGGACCGGAATCAGCGCGTTACGCAAACCGTGGACGAACACCACGCGTGCCGGCGACAGGCCTTTGGCCCTGGCAGTGCGGATGTAGTCTTCACGCAGGACTTCGAGCATCGAGGAGCGGGTCATCCGCGCGATCACCGCCAGCGGGATGGTCCCCAGCACGATGGCCGGCAGGATCAAGTGATGCAATGCGTCGAAGAATGCGCCGACGTCATCGGCCAGCAGCGTGTCGATCAACATGAAACCGGTGCGCGGCTCGATGTCGTAGAGCAGGTCGATCCGCCCGGACACCGGGGTCCAGCCCAGGCTCACCGAGAAGAACATGATCAGGATCAGGCCCCACCAGAAGATCGGCATCGAATACCCCGCCAGGGAGATGCCCATCACCCCATGGTCGAACAGGGATCCTCGCTTGAGTGCCGCAATCACCCCGGCCAGAAGGCCCAGAATGCCGGCGAACAGCAGGGCGGCCATGGACAGTTCCAGGGTCGCCGGGAAAAGGGAGGTGAACTCGGTCCAGACGCTGGTGCGCGTACGCAGGGATTCGCCGAGATCGCCGTGAGCCAGTTTGCCGATGTAGTCCAGATACTGGGCATACAGCGGTTTGTTCAGACCTAGGCGTTCCATTGCCTGAGCGTGCATTTCGGGATCGACCCGACGTTCGCCCATCATCACTTCCACGGGGTCGCCCGGAATCATGCGAATCAACGCGAAAGTCAGCAAGGTGATGCCGAAAAACGTGGGGATCAACAACCCCAGTCGGCGGGCAATAAAACTAAACATCTTGTGTGGTACCTCATCAGCCGGTTAGGCGTACCCGGCTTCCCTGGGGTCAGGGAGGCCGGGCGTTTCTTATCTACTTCACCTGGGTGGTGGCGAAGTTATTAGTTGTCAGAGGGCTGATGTGGTAGCCCTCTACGTTGTTGCGCATTGCAGTGAACATCCGGGTGTGGGCCATGCTGATCCACGGTTGGTCCTGATTAAACAGGACCTGGGCTTGCTCGTAGAGTTTCGCGCGTTCGGCCGGATCTACTTTAGCCCGTGCTTCATCCAGCAGAGCCTGGAATTTCTCGTTGCACCAGCGCGCGTAGTTCTCGCCATTCTTGGCCGCCTCGCAACTGAGCATAGGCGTCAGGAAGTTGTCCGGATCGCCATTGTCGCCCGCCCATCCGGCCGAGACCATGTCGTGCTCACCGGCCTTGGCGCGTTTGAGCATTTCGCCCCATTCCATCACGCGGATGTCGATCTTGATCCCGACTTTCGCCAGGTCAGCCTGCATCATCTGCGCGCCGAGCATCGGGTTGGGGTTGGTCGGGCCGCCGCCGTTGCGGGTAAACAGGGTAAACGTGGTGCCTTCTGGAACACCGGCTTCCTTGAGCAGGGCGCGAGCCTTGTCGAGATCGCGAGGCGGGTTCTTCAAGTCATGGTTGTAGCCCAGCAGCGTCGGTGGGTACGGGTTGACTGCGACGGTGGCGTTACCTTTGCCAAACAGCGCGTTTACGTAGGCTTCCTTGTCGAAGGCGATGTCGATCGCTTTGCGCACCCGCACGTCGCTCATGTATTTGTGCTGGGTGTTCATGGCGACATACGACACGGTCATCGCGTCGAGTTCGGCGACTTTCAGGTTGCTGTCTTTCTTGATGCTCGGGATGTCATCCGGCTTCGGATACAGCGCAATCTGGCACTCGTTGGCCTTGAGTTTTTGCAGGCGCACGTTGTTGTCGGTGGCAATCGCCAGAATCAGCGCATCGGCCGGTGGCTTGCCACGGAAATAGTCCGGGTTGGCCTTGAACCGTACTTGAGCGTCCTTGGCGTAACGCTGGAAGATGAACGGGCCGGTGCCGATCGGCTTGCTGTTCAGGTCGCCGGTCTTGTTGGCCTTGAGCAACTGGTCGGCGTATTCGGCCGAGTAGATCGAGGAGAACGCCATGGCCAGGTCGGCCAGGAACGGCGCTTCGCGGCGGGTCAGGGTGAACTTGACCGTGTTGTCGTCGACTTTTTCTACGCTTTTGAGCAGTTCCTTGAAGCCCATGCTTTCAAAGTAGGGGAAGCCCACGCTCGACAGTTTGTGCCACGGGTGATTCGGGTCCAGTTGACGCTGGAAGCTCCAGACCACGTCGTCGGCGTTCATGTCGCGAGTCGGCTTGAAGTAATCGGTGGTGTGAAACTTGACGCCTTTGCGCAGGTGGAAGGTGTAGCTCAAGCCGTCATCGCTGATGTCCCAGGAGTCGGCCAGCGCCGGTATCACTTCGGTGGTGCCGGGCTTGAAGTCCGCCAGCCGGTTGAAGATGGTTTCGGCCACCGCGTCGGCTGTGACTGCAGTTGTGTACTGGACCATGTCGAAGCCTTCCGGACTGGCTTCGGTGCAGACCACCAAGGGTTTGGCCGAGACGCCGATGGCGGCGCTCAACAACGCGGCAGCGACGGCCGCACGTAGGGGAAGCATTTTCATCGATAACCCTCTGCAATCGGTTGAAGACAAAAAACCGAACGGCCGACTCTTCATGAGTCAGCCGTCGGTTAGCGTTTTTACAGGATGTTGAACGGAATGGTGGTCACGAGACGGAACTCGTTGATGTTGCCGTCAGCCTGGTGCTCGCTGGCGCGGTGAGTGGTGTACGTCGCACGAATAGCGGTGGCCTTGAGCGGGCCGCTCTGCACGGCGTAAGAAGCACCGACGCCGTATTCATAGTGGCTCTCGCCATTCATCAGGCTCAGGTCGCCGCGCTTGGCTCCTGGATCGGTGTAAGCCGTGCCACGGTAGTGAGTGCCGTCGATGCCCCAGCCGCGCGCCTGGTAGATGTTGAACTTCAGGCCAGGTACGCCGTATTCAGCCATGTTCAAGCCGTAAGCGATCTGGAAGGATTTCTCGTTCGGGCCGTTGAAGTCCGACAGCAAGGAGTTGGCCAGGTAGATGCCGTTGGTTTCGTGCAGGTAGTCGAAGTACTCGTTACCGTTCACTTCCTGGTACGAGAAGGTCAGGCTGTGTGCCTGGTGAGTCAGACCAAGCGACAGCGAGTAGGTGTCGTTGTCGATGTTGCCCATCAACTTTTTGCCTTCGTCGACAGTCTTGTAGTAGTTCAGACCGGTGGTCAGGCTCAGGACCTGGCTGTCACCCAGTTCGTGGGTGGCGCCGAAGTAGTACTGGTTCCAGAAGTCTTCAACGTTCGCGACATACAGGCTGGTTTTCAGGCTCCTGAGCGGCTGGTAGTTCAAACCGGCTGTGTAAACCTTGTCGGTTTCAACACCAGTGGCCGAGTACTCGGAACGGAATTTCGACAGGCTCTGTTCGGTACGTGGCGAGACGCGGTCGAAACCGGCCAGGTCAAACGACAGGTTGCTGAATTCTTCGCTGTGCAGGCTGATACCTTCGAAGCTCGAAGGCAGCGGACGGTTGCCGATGACATCGACGATCGGCGTGCTGAAATTCTGGCGACCGGCGGTCAGGGTGGTGTTCGATACGCGGAACTTGACGTTGGCCAGACCCAGTTTGCTCCACTGGCCGACAGCGTCGCCGTCGGAGTCGGCGAGGGTGCGGTTGGAGCCGCCAGCGATGTCCTTACGGTCACGATCCAGAACGATGGCGTTGTAGGCGGCCACTTCAGTGCTCACGCCAACGGTGCCTTGGGTGAAGCCCGAGGTGTAGTTAACGATGGTGCCCTGAACCCAGTTGATACGACGCGGGGTTTTGGTTCTGACCTGTGGCGTGGTGTTCTTGTCGCTGTTCTTCACGTAGCTGAAACTGTCGTCACGACGCTTCAGTTCATTGGCATAAAAGTTACGGGTTGTGCCGCCCAGGCTCTGTCCATCAATAAAGCCTTTGGCCTCGCTTTGGGCGCTACTGCCGGCCAGGGTAGTCGGGACGAACTCCTGACTGACAGGTTCTGCATACGCCGTGGCGGTGATGCTGCTGATGGCCAAAGCCAGTATCGCGGTGCTGCTCAGTTTCATGGGTGAAGCTCCTTTACTTTCTTTTTATACCGGTCTTTTTTTGGTCGTCCGGCTATTTGGTTTAGAACTCAATCACACATCGCAAACGTTTGCCAAAGGCCAGATTGGCGAATTTCGGCAAAGCGCTTGCGTGAGGGGGATAGACGGCCCCCCTCAGCATTGCGGCTAATCGGTTGGGTTAATCGATACTGACGCCCGAGAACACGTTGCGACCGAAGGGGCTCACCTTGAACCCTTCAACCCGCGTGCTTAACGGTTGGTTGACCGTCGAGTGGGCGACAGGCGTGATCGGCACTTGCTGCTTGAGCAACTGCTGCGCCTGTTTGTAAAGCGCGGTGCGCTGGTCGCGGTCGGTGACGACCTTGGCCTCTTTGATCAGCTTGTCGTAAGCCGGATCGCACCACATCGAGTAGTTGTTGCCACCAATGGCATCGCAGCTGTACAGCGTGCCGAGCCAGTTGTCCGGGTCACCGTTGTCACCGGTCCAGCCGATCAGGCTGACGTCGTGTTCGCCATTCTTGGTGCGCTTGATGTACTCGCCCCATTCATAGCTGACGATCTTCACTTTCAGACCGATTTTCGCCCAGTCGGCCTGGAGCATTTCGGCCATCAGTTTGGCGTTCGGGTTGTACGGACGCTGCACCGGCATCGCCCACAGGGTGATCTCGGTGCCTTCTTTCACGCCGGCAGCCTTGAGCAACTCTTTGGCTTTTTCCGGGTTGTAGGCAGCGTCTTTGATCGTATCGTCGTAAGACCACTGGGTCGGTGGCATGGCGTTGACCGCCAGTTGGCCGGCGCCTTGGTAAACGGCGTTGAGAATCCCCTGTTTATTCACCGCCATGTCCAGCGCCTGACGCACTTCGAGCTGGTCGAACGGTTTGTGGCGCACGTTGTAGGCGATGTAGCCGAGGTTGAAACCCGGCTTGGAGATCAGTTGCAGTTTTGGATCGCTCTTCAGCGCGTCGACATCAGCCGGGCGTGGATGCAGGGTGATCTGGCATTCGCCAGCCTTGAGCTTTTGCACGCGCACCGAGGCGTCGGTGTTGATCGCGAAAATCAGGTTATCGAGCTTTACCCGGCTCGGGTCCCAGTATTGTTTATTAGCGGTGTAACGGATGTTCGAGTCTTTCTGGTAGCTCTTGAACACGAACGGGCCGGTGCCGATCGGCTTCTGGTTGATGTCGCTCGGCTTGCCTTCGGCCAACAGCTTGTCGGCGTATTCGGCGGACAGAATGGCGGCGAAGCTCATGGCGATGTTCTGGATGAACGCGGCGTCAACGCTGTTGAGCGTGAACTCCACGGTCAGTGGCCCGGTCTTTTCGACCTTGGCAATGTTCTTGTTCAGGCTCATCCCGTTGAAATACGGGAACTCGGTCGGATAAGCCTTACGGAAGGGCTGTTGTGCATCGAGCATGCGATTAAACGTGAACAACACGTCGTCGGCGTTGAAATCGCGGGTTGGCTTGAAGTAAGGCGTTGTATGAAATTTCACACCTTCACGTAGGTGAAAGGTGTACTTGAGACCATCCTCGGAAATATCCCACTTGGTAGCCAGACCTGGGACGACATTGGTCGCGCCTTTTTCGAACTCGACCAAACGGTTATACAGCGGCTCGGCGGCATCGTTATCGGTGGCCGTCGTGTATTGCGCGGTATCAAAACCCGCCGGGCTGCCTTCGGAGCAGAACACCAGGCTTTTGGGTGCGGCGAAACTGGCGGACGTGGCGGCCAACAGGCCGGCGCCCAGCAAAGCGGAAAAAACCAAGGTATGGCGCATGACGCTCCCTCTTTTTTAGTGTTTTTCGATGCGCTGCGATCCCATCCGGGGACGTTGTGGCTGCATCAAGCTCAAACCAGTGCGGACAGCAAACCGTTAGCCCACACAGTCACTGGTCAGAACCCGACGGTAGGGGCCGTGGGTCTGGCAGTAAATGCGTAAATGCCTGAAACCTCGTAGGAAAAGTCGACGCGTCCTATGCCGTTGCAGTAATCCGCAGCGGAATTGGATGTAGGCAATTTCCTAACTTTCCGGCAGGTAAAACAACGGCGACGTCAAAAACGTCGCCGTTGCAATGCCTTATTTGCTGACGCTGACGCCGTAGAAGGAATTCAAACCGAATGGGCTGATCTTGAAATCCTGCACGTTGGCGCGCATGGGTTGGTACACCGTCGAGTGAGCGATAGGTGTCATTGGGACTGCATCTTTGAGGACGTGTTGCGCCTCTTTGTACAGTTCGGTGCGCTTGGCCTGGTCGGTTGTGCGCTTGGCTTCCTTGACGAGGCCGTCGAACTTCTTGTCGCACCACTTGGAGAAGTTGTTGCCGCTGAGCGAGTCGCAACCGAACAGCACGTTCAGCCAGTTGTCCGGATCACCATTGTCACCGCTCCAGCCAATGATCATGGCCTGGTTCTCGCCACCTTTGGAGCGCTTGATGTACTCGCCCCATTCGTAGCTCTGGATCTTGACGTTCAGACCGATCTTCTTCCAGTCCGACTGCAGCATCTCAGCCATCAGTTTGGCGTTCGGGTTGTACGGGCGTTGTACCGGCATTGCCCACAACACGATCTCGGTGCCTTCCTTGACGCCGGCTTCCTTGAGCAGCTCTTTGGCTTTCTCAGGGTCGTACTTGGCGTCCTTGATGGTGGTGTCGTAAGACCACTGGGTCGGTGGCATGGCGTTGACGGCCAACTGGCCAGCGCCCTGGTAAACCGAGTCGATGATCTGCGGCTTGTTCACCGACATGTCCAGCGCCTGGCGCACACGCAGGTCAGCCAGAGGGTTTGGCTCGTTGCTGCCTTTGACCTTGTCCATCACGTTGTAGGCGATGTAGCCCAGGTTGAAACCCGCCTGGTCAGGCATTTTCAGCGACTTGTCTTCTTTGAGGGCTTTCAGGTCGGCCGGGCGCGGGAACAGGGTGATCTGGCACTCGTTCTTTTTCAGCTTCTGAATGCGTACCGACGGGTCGGTGGTGATGGCGAAGATCAGGTTGTCGATCTTCACATCGTCAGGCTTCCAGTAGTCCTTGTTCCCGGTGTAACGGATGTTGGAGTCTTTCTGGTAGCTCTTGAACACGAACGGGCCGGTGCCGATCGGCTTCTGGTTGATGTCGGCAGCCCTGCCTTCCTTGAGCAGCTTGGCAGCGTACTCGGCGGACTGGATCGAGGCGAAGCTCATGGCCATGTTCTGGATGAACGCAGCATCCACTTCTTTCAACGTGAACTTGACGGTGTGGTCGTCGACTTTATCGATCTTGGTGATGTTGGTGTCCATCCCCATGTCGGTGAAGTACGGGAATTCGGTCGGGTACGCCTTACGGAACGGGTCATCCTTGTTAATCATGCGATTGAAGGTGAACAGCACGTCGTCGGCGTTGAACTCACGAGTCGGCTTGAAATACGGGGTGGTGTGGAACTTGACGCCTTCACGCAGGTGGAAGGTGTACGTCAGGCCGTCATCGGAAATGTCCCACTTGGTCGCCAGGCCAGGAATAACGGCGGTGCCGCCGCGCTCGAACTGGGTCAGGCGGTTGAACATGGTCTCGGCTGAGGCGTCGAAGTCGGTTCCGGTGGTGTACTGGCCTGGGTCGAATCCGGCCGGGCTCCCTTCGGAGCAGAACACCAGGTTAGTCGCAGCGGATGCGAAAGGTGCGGAGGCTAACAAGCCTGCGCCGACTAAAAACGGAATGACCGCGTGTTTAAGCATGTTGGCCTCATGATTTGTTGTCATTTTTTAGTTGTGAGGTACGACCTCGTGAGTCGTGCCTGCGGATACTTATGCAGGGGCCATACCCATTGCAAGATGCAGAGCGACTGTCGGCCTTAAACCGTGGCACGAACGTACCTTAATGTCGCATATGTGTAAAAGTTGACGCATTTGACCGTTTGCGGGCGATTTTTTCGGTGCAAACAGGGCCCCAAAATGGTGCGCTGGTCACGTTGTGCGCGCCGCCTTGGGGCTTGGTGTTACTTATTTATACCCACACCGTAGAAGGGTGTAAGGCCGAATGGGCTAATACGCAAGTCCGTGACTTCCTTGCGCAGCGGCTGGAACACCGTCGAGTTGGCAATCGGTGTAATCGGTGCCTGTTGTTTAAGAATTTGCTGGGCCTGTTGATACAGTTTTACCCGTTGCGACTTGTCGGTGGACACCTTGGCTTGCTGCACGAGTTTGTCGCAGGCCGGGTCGCACCATTTGGCGTAATTACTGCCTTTCACCGCCGTGCAGCTGTACAGCACACCGGGCCAGTTGTCCGGGTCGCCGTTGTCACCTGTCCAGCCGTAGATCATCGCGTCGTGTTCGCCATTCTTGGCACGCTTGATGTACTCACCCCATTCATAGCTGACGATGTTGGCCTTGATGCCGATTTTTGCCCAATCCTGCTGGATCATCTGCGCTGACATTCGCGCGTTCGGGTTCGAGGCGCGTTGCACTGTCATCGCCCAAAGGTTGATGGTTGTACCGGGCGCAACCCCGGCTTCCTTAAGTAGCGCCCGGGCTTTGGCCGGGTCGTAGGGGGCGTCCTTGATCGTCGGGTCATACGACCATTGCGCCGGGGGCAAGGCGTTTTGTGCCAACTGGCCGGCACTTTGATAAAGCCTGCGGGGCTGGGCCGCGTGCGGGGGGTACTTGTCTCCGCTTTAGGCTGCGATCTGTTGCTGTGGGAACTGCTAGCGATGGCGGTCTGACAGCCGACCCATTTCTGGCGGGTGTACTCGGTGCAAACTGTGGGAGCGGGCTTGCTCGCGAAGAGGCCCTTTCAGTCACCCGATTACTTCGGTTTGTTTAGAAATGTGTGAAATCACCAGAACCTTCCCACTAGGTTTTCAGGTTGTCCGTCGGACGTGCGATCTCTAGGCTTTGGTTGTCGCTGAAGGTTCAGCGATCGGGTGTGAGAACCTGGGAAAAATTAGTTATTCAGTCCTCGTATCAGCATAATTGCCGCCAGCGTACTCGCTGTCTGCAAATGCGTTATGGCGGCTGTGTTTGGGCAGACTTCGGTCTGGCCGGTTTTCCTATTTTCCGGTTTCTCACCCCGCACATAGCTGCCACCCACTTCGCCGCGTGAGAAACGGCAGGTGATGGCTCCCATTTGCAAAATAGGATTTTCCGGTAGGAGTGAGCCTGCTCGCGATGACGCCAGAACAAACAACACAAATCCCGGACACAAAAAAACCGGCGATCATGCTCTGATCGCCGGTTTTTCATTCAGCCCACATCACATCACGGCATCAGCACTTCAATCGAGCCATCCGCGGTCATGTTGACCTGGCTGGTGCCGGCTTCGACTTCCGGGGTAACCGGCGCTGAATCCATGCCCGCTGCTTTCATCATCATCGGGCCGCGCAGGTACGGTTGTGGGTAGCCATTGCTGTTGAGGTTCAGGTTGACGATTTTGTAGCCCTTGCCGCCCAGTGCGTCGGTGGCCAGTTGGGCGCGGGCCTTGAAGGCGGTGACGGCTTCTTTGAGCAGGGCGTCTTCGCTGGCCTTGCGGGTCGGGTCGGCGATGGCGAAGTCCATGCCGCCCATTTTCAGGTCGGTCAGCAGTTCGCCGGTGAGTTTGGACAGGGCGGCGAAGTCGGCGCTTTCCAGGCGCAGTTCGGCGCGTTCGCGCCAGCCGGTGATTTTCTGGCCCTTGGTGTCGTAGATCGGATAGCTGTTGCGGCTGCCCTGGCGCAGGGTGATGTCTTTGACTTGCTTGGCCTGGGCCAGAGCCTTGTTCATGGTGGTGCTGACGTCGGCGGCGAGTTTGGCCGGGTCGGTGTTTTGCTCTTCCGTGTAGAGGGTCACGATCATCAGGTCGCGGGCCACTTCCTGGCTGACTTCGGCGCGCAGGGAAATCTGGTTGTAGTGCAGCTCATCGGCGGCCAGGGCCGGGAGGCTGGCGATGCTGCCGACGGTCAGGGCGAGAAGGGCGGCGCTGCGGCGAAATGTGTGCATGAAGGCTCCTTGATGGGGGCGCAGGTGTTGGGTGGGGGCCTGCGTGAAACCATCAGACTCTAGCTTTTATGATCCGGTTCGCCCAGTTACAACTTCTATACAGATGCCCGGGGCTGCCGCGCAACCATTTGCGAGCAGGCGTTCTTATAGCCGCCGAAAATCTTTTCGCCATGTGGTCGTTTGCCGCACTTTCGCCTCTCGGGGGCGCGGCTTGGTTATACTCCGTGCGATCCGCCTGGAGCGCTCATCAGGAGAGCTCATGCTCGCCCCCGTACAACTGACTTCCGCCACTCGCCAGAACCTCTGGCGGCTGACTTTCATCCGCACGCTGGTGCTCGCCGCGCAGGCCGGGTCCGTAGGCTTGGCCTATTGGCTGCAACTGTTGCCGTTGCCGTGGGTGCAACTGGCGATGACGTTGGGCTGTTCAACGCTGCTGTGCGTGTTTACCGCCGTGCGTTTGCGCACTTCGTGGCCGGTGACTGAGCTTGAATACGCTCTGCAATTGGCCTGCGATCTGGTGATCCACAGCGCGCTGCTGTATTTCTCCGGTGGTTCGACCAACCCGTTCGTTTCCTATTATCTGGTGCCGCTGACCATTGCTGCGGTGACGCTGCCCTGGCGCTATTCGGTGGTTCTGTCCGGTATCGCACTGGCGCTGTACACCCTGATGCTGACGCGGTTCTACCCGCTGGAAACCTTGCCGATCGCCCGGGAGAACCTGCAGGTCTATGGCATGTGGCTGAGCTTCGCGCTCGCGGCGGCGGTGATCACGTTCTTTGCTGCGCGCATGGCCGAGGAGCTGCGTCGTCAGGAGGAACTGCGTGCGATTCGGCGCGAGGAAGGTCTGCGCGATCAGCAATTGCTCGCCGTTGCCACCCAGGCCGCCGGCGCTGCTCACGAATTGGGTACGCCGCTGGCGACCATGAGCGTATTGCTCAAAGAGATGCAGCAGGATCATCCCGACCCGATGCTGCAAGACGATCTGAAGGTGCTGCAGGATCAGGTCAAGCTCTGCAAGGAAACCCTGCAGCAGTTGGTGCGCGCCGCGGAGGCCAATCGGCGTCTGGCCGTCGAGATGCAGGACGTCACGGTCTGGCTCGACGAAGCGCTGAATCGCTGGCACTTGATGCGTCCGGAGGCCAGTTATCGCTTCCAGCGTCTCGGCCAGGGTGCGGTGCCGCGCATGGCGCCGCCGCCGGATCTGACCCAGGCACTGTTGAATCTGCTCAACAATGCCGCCGACGCCTGCCCGGAGAACCTTCAGGTGACGCTGGATTGGGACGCGGACACCTTGACCATCAGCATTCGTGACCACGGCGCCGGTGTGCCGCTGGCCATCGCCGAGCAGATCGGCAAACCGTTTTTTACCACCAAGGGCAAAGGTTTCGGCCTGGGCCTGTTTTTGAGCAAGGCCAGCGTGACACGCGCCGGCGGCTCAGTGAAACTCTATAGTCATGAGGAAGGCGGCACGCTCACCGAGCTGCGCCTGCCTCACGGTGCCCGAGGAGAGCAACATGAGTGACGAAATCCAAGTCGAAGGCGAAGAACTGCCACATTTGCTGCTGGTCGACGACGACGCGACTTTCACCCGAGTCATGGCGCGCGCCATGGCCCGCCGCGGCTTTCGCGTCAGCACTGCCGGTTCCGCCGAGGAAGGCCTGACCATCGCTCAGGCCGATCTGCCGGACTACGCTGCGCTCGACCTGAAAATGGACGGCGACTCCGGGCTGGTATTGCTGCCGAAGTTGCTGGAGCTGGACCCGGAAATGCGCGTGGTGATCCTCACCGGTTATTCGAGCATTGCCACGGCGGTCGAAGCGATCAAGCGCGGCGCCTGCAACTACCTCTGCAAGCCGGCCGACGCCGACGACGTGCTCGCCGCGCTGCTCTCCGAGCACGCCGACCTCGACAGTCTGGTGCCGGAAAACCCGATGTCGGTTGATCGCCTGCAGTGGGAGCACATCCAGCGCGTGCTCACCGAGCACGAAGGCAACATCTCCGCCACGGCTCGCGCCCTGGGCATGCACCGCCGCACCCTGCAGCGCAAACTGCAGAAGCGCCCGGTTCGTCGCTGAACCTGCGCTGAACGACTATCGCCAGCCCTCGCGATAAAACGCACCGATCCTTTATGATCGGTGCGTGTGTGTTCTCTTCCATATCGAGCCTTATCCATGAATCCGAACGCTGAACATTCCGCGGTCAACGATGCTGTGCGCGGCCAGTTTTTTCGCAAAGTGTGGGCGATGATCACGCCTTACTGGCGCAGTGAAGAGAAGGTAAAGGCCTGGACGCTGCTGATTGCGGTGATAGCGCTCTCGCTGCTCAGCGTGGGAATCTCGGTGTGGTTCAACACCTGGTACAAGGATTTCTACAACGCTTTGCAAAAGAAGGACGAAGCGGCGTTCTGGCATCTGATTCTGTACTTCTGTGTGATCGCGGCCGTGGCGATTGTCGGTGCCGTGTACAGACAATATCTGACGCAGATGCTGACGATTCGCTGGCGGGCGTGGCTGACCGAAAAGCATTTCTCACGCTGGCTCGCCGACAAGAATTATTACCAACTGGAGCAGGGCGGTTACACCGATAACCCGGACCAGCGGATTTCCGAAGACCTCAACAGTTTCACGTCCAACACCCTTGAACTGGGTATCGGGCTGTTGCGCAATATCGTCAGTCTGGTGTCGTTCTCGATCATTTTGTGGGGCGTATCGGGCAGCATCGAACTCTATGGCATCACCATTCCCGGCTACATGTTCTGGTGCGTGCTGGTTTACGCCGTGGTGGGTAGCTGGCTGACGCATTTGATCGGTCGTCGCTTGATCGGTCTGAACAACCAGCAACAACGCTTTGAAGCTGACCTGCGTTTTTCCATGGTGCGGATTCGCGAGAATGCCGAGAGTATCGCGTTGTACAACGGCGAACCGAATGAGAACCGTCACTTGAGCAACCGTTTCGGCATGGTCTGGCATAACTTCTGGGACATCATGAAAGTGTCCAAACGCCTGACGTTTTTCACCGCCGGTTATAGCCAGGCTGCGATTATCTTCCCCTTCATCGTTGCTTCGCCGCGTTACCTCGCCGGCAAGATCGAACTGGGCGAGTTGATGCAGATCAGCTCGGCCTTCGGCAACGTTCAAGAGAGCTTCAGCTGGTTTATCAACGCGTACCAGAGCCTTGCTTCCTGGCGCGCCACCTGTGATCGTTTGCTGAGTTTCCGGCAGGCAATGACCGACAACGAAGACCGCCCGCCGGCCATTGATGTGCAAAATCAAGGCAGTGAGCTGAAGGTGCATGACCTGGGGCTGGATCTGGCCGACGGTCGTCATCTGTTGACCCGTGCCGACATGACCGTTGAGCCGGGCGAGCGCGTCATGCTCAGTGGCCGTTCCGGCAGTGGCAAGTCCACGCTGCTGCGCGCGATGGGGCATTTGTGGCCGGCGGGGCACGGCAATATTCGTCTGCCAGCGGCGCGTTATCTGTTCCTGCCGCAGAAACCCTATCTGCCCATCGGCACCCTGCGCGAAGCGCTGAGTTATCCACAGCCGGGCGATACCTATGCGCCGCAGCGTTATGCACAGGTGCTGGAAACCTGTCGGTTGCCGCATCTGGTAGCCCGTGTCGATGAAGCCAATCACTGGCAGCGCCTGTTGTCGCCGGGCGAGCAACAGCGCTTGGCCTTCGCCCGCGCGCTGCTCTATGCACCGCAATGGCTGTACATGGACGAAGCCACGTCGGCAATGGATGAAGAAGACGAAGCGACGCTGTATCAGGCACTGATCGATCAGTTGCCGGGGGTAAGCATCGTCAGCGTCGGCCATCGCAGCAGTCTGAAGCGCTTCCACCCACGGCATGTGCGAATCGACAGCGGCCATTTGGTTGAGCAAACCGTAACGGCATGATCACGACACAAATCCTGTGGGAACTGGCAAGCCAACTCCCACAGGATTTGTGGTGTTAACGGAAAGTGATCGTACAACCCGCTTGAGCTATGATGCCAACCAAGCCGAATTTTCGAGACCCGATACAAACCATGGAAAACCTGATCGACACCCCGCGCCTTCCGCGCAAGCGCCGCAGCCTCGCACAGGAATTAGTGACGGTGCTGAGTGAGCAGATCCGTGATGGCCTGCTCAAGCGCGGCGACAAGTTGCCCACCGAGTCGGCGATCATGCAAGCCCATGGCGTCAGCCGCACCGTGGTGCGTGAGGCGATTTCCCGACTGCAAGCGGCCGGGCAAGTGGAAACCCGTCATGGCATCGGCACTTTTGTACTCGATACGCCTAGCCCCAGCGGCTTCCGTATCGACCCGGCCACGGTCGTCACCCTGCGTGATGTGCTGGCGATTCTTGAATTACGCATCAGCCTTGAAGTGGAGTCCGCCGGCCTCGCTGCACAACGCCGCAGCCCCGAGCAACTGGCGACCATGCGCGCTGCCCTCGATGCGCTGAACGATAGCGTGTCCCATGCCAGTGATGCCGTCGCGTCGGACTTTGCCTTCCACCTCGAAATAGCCCTGTCCACCGGCAACCGCTACTTCACCGACATCATGACCCACCTGGGCACCAGCATCATCCCGCGCACGCGGCTGAATTCGGCGCGTCTGGCCCATGATGATCAACAGCACTACATGAATCGCCTGAGCCGCGAGCACGAAGAAATCTACGACGCGATTGCCCGCCAGGATTCCGATGCGGCCCGTGCGGCCATGCGTCTGCACCTGACCAACAGCCGTGAAAGACTGCGCCAGGCCCATGAAGAGGCGCAGGCGCAGGGGTGATTGCTGTTTAGCGTTCGAGCTTCACACGCAGCATGTCGGAGCTCCCGAGATTCTGCCCTGCTCTTGCCACGGTGTAGTGCAACTCGGCAGTGGTACCCTCAGTGAAATCTTTCGCGAATACTTCTTTGGGAATGAGGAACTCAAGTACCCCGGGTACTTCTGTCACGTTCATGTTCCCTGACCAGGCGTTACTGGTCTTGACTTTGAAAGTAACCACGTCTCCTAGAATTATGTTTTCCGGGTTTGAGGTAAAGACTACCTGCCCATGAGCAAAGTCTTCCAATGTGTCCACCTTAAGTACACCATCCTGTGCCTCCTTGAGTACTGGAGGATCCAATGCTTTTACTTGTGCAGTCATGATCAAATTCCTTTTCACTGTCCCTTCAAACCGTTGAATAAGCGCAGATAAGGCATTGCACTGTCGGAGCCGGTTCGTTAACTCCTCAGCCATTAAGGCCGAGATCTGCAATGGCTGGCGCCTGTAAGAAATACCAGTCCAGACGAACGGTCGATGTCTTCTAAAGGCGCGCCCGATCGGAGGCGCGTCAGGAAATCAGGCTTCAATACGCAGCATCAACGGGGCCGAAAACGGTTCCATGCTTGATTCATCCTGAAACTTGTAGCGCAGTTCGATTTCGCAATTCACATACGTCTGCAGCACTTCCTTTGGAATCTGCAATTCGATGCCCGTCAGTTTTTCCATCTCGTCCTCGGCGTCATCCCAGGTGCCGGTGTCGACTTCTTCGCCCGCCCATTCAGGCTCTTCGGGGTCTTCGCCGAGAATGGCGTAGACGCTCCAGTTGGCCGCAAAGTCGCTGGAGTCCGGGACCTCAACGATCAGGTGATCGCTCAGTTCCGATAGGTTCACGGTTGCCGTCTCTGGTGAGTGAGGCAGAAATTGCACAAGTGTGGGTGAGACAAAAGTCATGAGGGGGGCTCTCCGTGCGTAGTGCGCCGTGATCCATTCACGGCGGTTCTGCACGGTAAAAGACTCTCCCAGAAGGTGTTTTAAACCGTTCATTTCCAGTCATTTCAAAGCCCCCCTGCGGCAGTCCCTACAGGGGGGCGGATGTTGTCAGTGGCGCGGCAGAATTGATCGGTCGACCCTTACGGCGAGCAGGCCGGCAGCGGGGTTGGCATCAAAGGTTGCGTAACCTTGGGCATCCACCGTCGCCCGGGCAATTGGCAGGCCTTTGGCCAATAACTCCAGAGGCGCGCCCTTCAGTGATTGGCCCGAGGCCAGTTCCAGTTTCAGTTTGATCGTCATGGTCAATCTCCTTGATTGGTGTTGCCGCTGGGGTGGTAATCCTTGAGCAGCAGGTACGTGCTCCAACCCCACCAGTCGTCGACGGTCGCGGTGTCGTTGAGGTTGTTTACATCCCTGCGCCGCAGCACCTTGCTGCCCTGTGTGCGAAACAGCGCCGGGAAATTGTTTGCCGGGTTCAACACAGCCGTCAGATCCGGCAGCCGTTGCAGTGCAGAAAACGCGGACGGTACGGGCTTTTTTCCGCTGAGATACGCCGCAAACACTTCGTCCGCCGAGGCTTGCACCGCTTGATTGACCTGCTGGCGGTTGTCGGCGTCGGTGGCTTCGAAGTAGCGCTTGTCGCCGAACGCACGCCATTGATCGCCATAAGCGTTGCGCACGCTGAGGCCGAATTTGCTGTCCTCGTCGTGCATGAAACGCGTAATCAATGAACCCAGATCGCTCGGCGTGACCGCAGCAGCCAACGCCTTGCGTGGCACACGCAGGTGGCCGGAGGAAAACAGGTCGGTGAGGAAGTGGTCGGCAAACGCGTTCATCGCGTAAGCCCGTTCCAGTTGCTGCTCATCGTGATTGGCGTGGGCGGCCATGGCGGTTTGCAAGGCCGCAGTGTGGCCGGCGATGTAGGCCAGTTTTGCCCATTCACCGAAATGATCAGCATTGTTCGCCGCCAGTTTCAAATAGCGCCCCAGTGGAAACAGCGCCGAGATAAAACTGCCGCCACCGGTGATTTTGTTCCACTCCTCGGACAACGTATCTCCTAACGCGTCATAGGCCTCGTGGGGTTGTTTGCCGTCCTTTATTGCCTGTTTAACCGCGTCGATCTCTTTTTGCATGACCGCGAGAATCTGTGTTGCTTCGGCCCTTGAAGCGGCAGTGACCGCGAGAGAATTGAACGCCGCGTTGAAGCGTTGCAGGCGGTCGACCGGTGTTGCGCCTTCGTTGATCGGCTGATCGACGATGCCGTAGAAGTCGCCGCCCAGCGCCAGCACTTGGCCGTAGGTGAGCGCCAAGCCATTGGGCAGATGCAATGGCACGTTTTGCGCGAGGATCGGTTGGGCGTCTTCGGCGAAGCGCAGCAGTGTGTTGTCGCCGATGGCCGTGTGTTCAGCGCCCTCAAACCGTGCTTGCAGCTTGCCCTTCAAGGCTTGATCGGGGAGGGCGGTGGCAGGCTCTACATCGCTGTGGGCATCGGCGATGTGCAGCACCAGATGTGGATCTTCGGTGCTGAAGTCGATGCCGGATTGAGTAAACAGATCATCAAAACGGGCAATGACCGGTTTGGGTTTTTCCTGGGATTTGGTTTGTAGACCGGACATTTCTATCTCCTTGATATGTCGTCGGCTGGTTTTAGTTTGCTGTATGGATATACAGTAAATTTCACTTTAGTCGAGAAAACTCCTACGTCAAGGATCGATCTTGTCCGACAAAAAAACGTGCCCTGCGATGAAATGCAGTTGACGGTTATTTTTTAAGTTGTACGATGACCTACAACTTCGGCGAAGGCTGAACGATTCAACCACAACAATATTGCTACCCAGGGTGTTCGAATAATGAATCCACAAGAACTGAAGTCCATCCTCTCCGCCGGTCTGCTGTCTTTCCCGGTCACCGATTTCAACGCGCAGGGTGATTTCAACCGCGCGGGCTATATCAAGCGTCTGGAATGGCTGGCCCCTTATGGCGCCTCGGCATTGTTCGCCGCCGGCGGCACCGGTGAGTTCTTCTCCCTGGCCGCCAGCGAATATTCGGAAATCATCAAGACGGCCGTCGACACCTGCGCGACCAGCGTGCCAATCCTCTCTGGCGTTGGCGGTTCGACCCGTCAGGCCATCGAATACGCTCAAGAAGCCGAGCGTCTGGGCGCCAAAGGCCTGTTGCTGCTGCCGCACTACCTGACCGAAGCGAGCCAGGACGGGGTTGCCGCCCACGTTGAAGCGGTGTGCAAATCGGTCAACATCGGGGTGGTCGTCTACAACCGTAACGTCTGCCGCCTGACTGCGCCGTTGCTGGAACGTCTGGCCGAGCGCTGCCCGAACCTGATCGGTTACAAGGACGGTCTGGGTGATATCGAGTTGATGGTGTCGATTCGTCGCCGTCTCGGTGATCGCTTCAGCTACCTGGGTGGTCTGCCGACTGCCGAAGTCTACGCCGCTGCCTACAAGGCGCTGGGCGTGCCGGTTTACTCCTCGGCAGTGTTCAACTTCATCCCGAAAACCGCGATGGATTTCTACCACGCGATCGCCCGTGAAGATCACGCCACTGTCGGCAAGATCATCGATGACTTCTTCCTGCCGTACCTCGATATCCGTAACCGCAAGGCCGGTTATGCCGTGAGCATCGTCAAGGCCGGCGCCAAAATCGCCGGCTATGACGCAGGCCCGGTGCGGGCGCCGCTGACCGATCTGACGGGCGAAGAGTATGAAATGCTCGCCGCGCTGATCGACAAGCAAGGTGCGCAATAACACCTGAAAAATGCGAGGCCGCTGAGCAATCAGCGGCTTTTTGCGTGAAGGCTTTTAGTTTTGAGGGCTGCTCTGTGACCAATGCAAAACGCTACGACAACTACATCAACGGTGAATGGGTTGCCGGTGCCGACTACTCGGCCAACATCAACCCGTCCGAGCTGAACGACACTATCGGCGATTACGCCAAGGCTGACCTGACTCAGGTTCACGCCGCCATCGACGCCGCTCGCGCAGCGTTTGCGGCGTGGTCGACCTCGGGGATTCAGGCCCGTCACGATTCGCTGGATAAAGTCGGCACTGAAATTCTCGCCCGCCGCGAAGAACTCGGCACCCTGCTGGCCCGGGAAGAGGGCAAAACCCTGCCCGAAGCCATCGGCGAAGTGACCCGCGCCGGTAATATCTTCAAATTCTTCGCCGGTGAATGCCTGCGACTGTCCGGCGACTACGTGCCGTCGGTGCGCCCGGGCGTCAACGTCGAAGTCACCCGCGAAGCGCTGGGTGTGGTCGGTCTGATCACCCCGTGGAACTTCCCGATTGCGATCCCTGCTTGGAAAATCGCCCCGGCCCTGGCCTACGGTAACTGCGTGGTGCTGAAACCGGCGGATCTGGTGCCGGGCTGCGCCTGGGCGCTGGCCGAAATCATCTCCCGGGCCGGTTTCCCGGCCGGCGTGTTCAACCTGGTGATGGGCAGCGGTCGCGTGGTGGGCGAAGCCCTGGTCAACAGTCCGAAAGTCGATGGCATCAGCTTCACCGGTTCGGTTGGCGTCGGGCGGCAGATTGCGGTCAATTGCGTCTCGCGTCAGGCCAAGGTTCAGCTGGAAATGGGCGGCAAGAACCCGCAGATCATTCTCGACGACGCCGACCTCAAGCAAGCGGTCGAGTTGTCGGTGCAGAGCGCGTTCTACTCCACCGGCCAACGTTGCACCGCATCGAGCCGCTTGATCGTTACCGCCGGCATTCACGACCAGTTCGTGCAAGCCATGGCCGAGCGCATGAAGTCGATCAAGGTCGGCCATGCGCTGAAATCCGGCACCGATATTGGCCCGGTCGTCTCGCAAGCGCAGCTTGAACAGGACATGAAGTACATCGACATCGGCCAGTCCGAGGGTGCTCGTCTGGTCAGCGGCGGTGGTTTGGTGACGTGCGATACCGAAGGCTACTTCCTCGCCCCGACGCTGTTTGCCGACAGTGAAGCGTCGATGCGTATCAGCCGTGAAGAGATTTTCGGCCCGGTGGCCAACATCGTGCGCGTGGCTGATTACGATGCTGCGCTGGCGATGGCCAATGACACTGAATTCGGCCTGTCGGCGGGTATCGCCACCACGTCGCTCAAGTACGCCAACCACTTCAAGCGTCACTCCCAGGCCGGGATGGTGATGGTCAACCTGCCGACGGCCGGCGTGGATTACCACGTTCCGTTCGGCGGGCGTAAAGGTTCATCCTATGGATCTCGTGAGCAAGGCCGCTATGCGCAAGAGTTTTACACGGTCGTGAAGACCAGCTACATCGGTTCCTGATCTATGGGAGCTGGCCGGCCAGCTCCCACAAAAGACAGACCCAACAAGATTCACCCGCGCATAAAAATAATCAGTGGGAGTACATCTACATGCAATCGTCCAAGCCGACTCACGTCCGCTATTTGATCCTGCTCATGCTGTTTCTGGTGACCACGATCAACTACGCCGACCGCGCAACTATCGCTATCGCCGGTTCCAGCCTGCAAAAAGACCTCGGTATCGACGCGGTCACCCTCGGTTACATCTTCTCTGCATTCGGTTGGGCCTACGTGGCCGGGCAAATTCCCGGCGGCTGGCTGCTCGATCGCTTCGGCTCGAAAAAAGTCTATGCCCTGAGCATTTTCACCTGGTCGCTGTTCACCGTGCTGCAAGGCTTTGTCGGTGAGTTCGGCATGTCCACGGCCATCGTCGCGCTGTTCATGCTGCGCTTTTTGGTCGGGCTGGCTGAGGCGCCATCCTTCCCCGGCAACGCACGCATTGTGGCGGCGTGGTTTCCGACCGCTGAACGCGGCACTGCTTCGGCGATCTTCAACTCGGCGCAATACTTTGCCACGGTGCTGTTCGCGCCGCTGATGGGCTGGATTGTCTATTCCTACGGCTGGGAGCACGTGTTCATTGTCATGGGCGTGTTCGGCATCGTCTTCTCGCTGATCTGGCTGAAGGTTATCCACAGCCCGCGCCAACACCCGATGGCCAACGAAGCGGAAGTAACGTTCATCGCCGACAACGGCGGCATGGTCGATATGGATCAGAACAAAGGCAAAAAGGCTGACGGCCCGAAGTGGGACTACATCCGCCAACTGCTGACCAATCGCATGATGCTTGGCGTGTACCTGGGCCAGTACTGCATCAACGGCATCACGTACTTCTTCCTGACCTGGTTCCCGGTGTATCTGGTGCAAGAGCGTGGCATGACCATTCTCAAGGCCGGTTTCATTGCCTCGTTGCCCGCCATCTGTGGTTTTATCGGCGGCGTGCTGGGCGGGTTGATTTCCGATCACCTGCTGCGCAAGGGCCACTCGCTGACCTTCGCCCGCAAGGCGCCAATCATTGCCGGCCTGCTGGTGTCCAGCAGCATCGTCGCTTGCAACTATGTTGATGTTGAATGGATGGTCGTTGGCTTCATGGCGCTGGCCTTCTTCGGTAAGGGCGTTGGCGCACTGGGCTGGGCGGTGGTATCCGACACGTCGCCAAAACAGATCGCCGGTCTGAGCGGTGGGCTGTTCAACACCTTCGGCAACATTGCTTCGATCACCACGCCGATCGTGATCGGCTACATCATCAGCTCCACCGGTTCGTTCAAATGGGCGCTGGTGTTCGTCGGTGCCAACGCCTTGGTGGCGGTGTTCAGCTATCTGGTCATCGTCGGCCCGATCAAACGTGTGGTGCTCAAAGAGCCACCCACCCAGGGTGGTTCTGAAACCACGGGTAAATTGTCTCAAGCGCATTCCTGAGGAGCGGCGTCATGCAGTTGATTGAACATTCCGACTCGCCGCGCTACATCCGCCTGCACGAGCGGGACAATGTAGTGATTGTGGTCAATGACCAAGGGGTACCGGCCGGTACTGAGTTTCCGGATGGCCTGGTGACGGTGGATTTTGTGCCGCAGAGCCACAAGGTCACGCTGCAAGACATTCCCGAGGGCGGGCACGTGATTCGCTACGGCCAGATCATTGGCTACGCATTGCAGCCGATCCCCCGTGGCAGTTGGGTCAAGGAAGATCAACTGCGCATGCCGACCGCGCCGCCGCTGGACAGTTTGCCGCTCTCCACCGAGGTGCCGGACGCTCAGGCGCCGCTCGAAGGCTTCACTTTCGAGGGGTATCGCAACGCTGACGGCACTGTTGGCACGCGCAATATTCTCGGGATCACCACCACCGTGCAGTGCGTGACCGGCGTGCTTGATCACGCGGTGAAACGCATCAAGGATGAGCTGCTGCCCAAGTACCCGCACGTCGATGACGTGGTCGCACTGACCCACAGTTACGGCTGCGGCGTGGCGATCACCGCCACCGACGCGTACATCCCGATTCGCACGGTGCGCAATCTGGCGCGCAACCCGAACCTGGGGGGCGAGGCGTTGGTGATCAGCCTGGGCTGCGAGAAATTGCAGGCCGGGCAGGTCATGCACGAAGACGACGCTTCGGTTGATCTCAGTGATCCCTGGCTGTATCGCTTGCAGGATTCCAGTCACGGTTTTACCGAGATGATCGAGCAGATCATGGCGTTGGCCGAAGTCCGTCTGAAGAAGCTCGATCAGCGCCGCCGGGAAACCGTGCCGGCGTCCGAACTGATCCTCGGCATGCAGTGCGGCGGCAGCGATGCGTTCTCCGGCATCACCGCCAACCCGGCGTTGGGGTATGCCTCGGACTTGCTGCTGCGGGCGGGGGCGACGGTGATGTTTTCTGAAGTCACCGAAGTGCGTGATGCGATTTATCTGCTGACGTCCCGGGCCAAGACCAAGGCGATCGCCGAGGAACTGGTCCGCGAAATGGACTGGTACGACCGGTATCTGGCCAAGGGTGAAGCGGATCGCAGCGCCAATACCACGCCGGGCAACAAGAAGGGCGGGCTGTCGAACATTGTCGAGAAGTCCTTGGGCTCAATCGTCAAATCCGGCAGCAGCGCGATCAATGGCGTCCTTGGCCCGGGCGAGCGCTTCAAGCACAAGGGTTTGATTTTCTGTGCGACCCCGGCCAGTGATTTTGTCTGCGGCACATTGCAGTTGGCGGCAGGGATGAACCTGCATGTGTTCACCACTGGGCGCGGTACGCCTTATGGGCTGGCGATGGCGCCGGTGGTGAAGGTCTCGACGCGTACCGAGTTGGCGCAGCGCTGGCCTGACTTGATCGACATTGATGCCGGGCGGATTGCCACCGGGCGGGCGTCCATCGAGGAGTTGGGTTGGGAGTTGTTCCACTACTACCTGGACGTGGCGAGTGGCAAGCAGCAGACGTGGGCGGAGAAGCACAGGCTGCACAACGACATTACGTTGTTCAATCCGGCGCCGATTACCTGAGACCGCGTCATCGTTCTTCGCGAGCAAGCCCACTCCCACAGGGAAATGCAGTTCAAATGTGGGAGAGGGCTTGCTCGCGAAGAGTGACTCACAGACGCCGGAGAACTTGTGGCTTATCATTAGGCCCCTAACGACGCTCACCCAAGGCTCTGCGGCATGCTGGCTATTTTCCTCGAAACCCTGAACATCACCGCGCCGGTATTTGCCATGCTGTTTCTCGGTGTGCTGCTCAAGCGCATCGACTGGATCAACGACAACTTCATCCATACCGCGTCGGCACTGGTGTTCAATGTTTCCATGCCGGCGTTGCTGTTCCTCGGCATTTTGCATGCTGACCTGCACGCCGCGTTGCAACCGGCGTTGCTGATCTACTTCTCGCTCGCCACCCTGGCCTGCTTCGCCATTGCCTGGGGCTGGGCGATTTTCAGATGCCCGCGTGAAGATCGCGGTATCTATACCCAAGGCGCATTTCGCGGCAATAACGGCGTCATCGGTCTGGCGCTCGCCGCCAGTATGTATGGCGACTACGGGATTTCCCTCGGGGCGATTCTCGCCGCGTTGGTGATCCTGTTTTACAACACGCTCTCGACCATTGTGCTGGCGGTGTACAGCCCGGTGATCAAGTCCGATCCGTGGAGCATCTGTAAAAGCGTGTTCAGCAATCCGCTGATCATCAGCGTGATTGCGGCAGCGCCGTTTGCCTATTTCAAGATGAGTCTGCCGGGGTGGCTGGAAACCTCGGGTCAGTATCTGGCGCAGACCACCTTGCCGCTGGCGTTGATCTGTATTGGCGGCACGCTATCGCTGGCGGCGTTGCGCAAGAGCGGCAGCATGGCGCTGAGTTCGAGTCTGGTGAAGATGATCAGTCTGCCGCTGCTGGCAACGGTCGGTGCCTGGCTGTGGGGGTTCCGCGGGCCGGAGTTGGGGATTCTGTTTCTTTATTTTGGCAGCCCGACGGCGGCGGCCAGTTTTGTCATGGCCCGGGCGGCACAGGGCAATCATGAACTCGCGGCAGCGATCATCGTGCTGACCACGTTGATGGCAGCGGTGACCACCAATTTCGGGATCTTCATTTTGCAGTGGGGTGGGTGGATCTGACCTGAGATTCAAAGGGGCGTTGGGCAACCTGCAATCGCCCACATTTGCAATGCTTGCCCCTGTGGGAGCGGGCTTGCCGGCGAAGACGTCAGTCCGGTCACTCAGGTTTCCGGTAACTGTCGATCACCTCCTGCGCCGCGCGAAACGCGTCAATCGCCGCCGGCACGCCGGCATACACTGCGCAATGCAGCAACGCCTCGCGAATCTCTTCGACCGTGCAGCCATTGTTCAACGCGCCGCGTACGTGACCTTTCAACTCTTGCGGGCACTTCAACGCCGTCAGCGCGGCAAGGGTGATCAAACTGCGGGTTTTGAGCGGTAAACCTTCGCGATTCCACACGCCACCCCAGGCATGTTCATTGACGAAGTCCTGCAGCGGCTGGGTGAACTCGGTGACGTTGCCCAGCGCGCGATCAACGAATGCATCGCCCATTACCTGGCGGCGGATTTCAACCCCGGATTGCTTCGAATCGGTCATGGCACATCCCTCTTGTGGTGTTGGCGTCGCCAAGCGATGACTGACGTGAACAGCAAAAACGTCAGCAGCGTCGGCAAAACGTAAAACAGCATCAGCCGCTCGAGTTTGCCAGCCAGTGGCATGCCGGTGGTGAACGACACCACATGCAACCCGTACGCCAGATACAAACCGAGCAGCAACAGACCTTCGGCGCGGGTCACCCGGTAGCCGGAATAGAACACTGGCAGGCTCAGCACGGCGACGCCGAGCATCACCGGCAGGTCGAAATCCAGCGCATTGGGCGAGACCGACAACGGCGTCGGCGCGATCAGCGCGGTGAAGCCGAGTACACCGAGCAGGTTGAACAGGTTGGCGCCGATCACGTTGCCTACCGCGATGTCCCGTTGCCCGCGCAATGCCGCGATCAGCGACGTGGCGAGTTCCGGCAGCGAGGTGCCTACGGCGACCACGGTCAGGCCAATGACGCGTTCGGAAAAACCAAGATCGGTCGCCACCTCAATGGCAGCGCCTAACAGCAGGTGTCCGGCGAATACCAGCATCGCCAGTCCGACGATGATCATCAGCGAACTGCCGATCCAGGACGCCTGTGTTGCTTCGCCGTGTTCCGAGTGCGGTCGTGTCGAATGCCGTGACTGGCGCAGCAGTAAACCCAGGTAAAGCGCCAGGGCGCCCAGTAGCAGGATGCCGTCGAAACGACCGATTTCCCCATTCCAGGCCAGAACAAACACCAGCAGGCAGGCGCCGATCATCAGCGGAATGTCCAGGCGCACCAATTGTCGCGACACGCGCAGCGGAATGATCAGCGCCGACAAACCGAGGGTCACGAGGATGTTGAAGATGCTGCTGCCGACCACACTACCGACGGCAATGTCGGAGTTGTGTGCCAGCGTGGCTTGCAGACTCACCGCCATCTGCGGTGCGCTACTGCCCAGGGCAACAAGGGTCAGACCGATGATCAGTGGCCGTACATTCAGTCGCGCGGCCAGGTGTACGGCTGCACGCACCATCAGTTCGGCGCCGAAGATCAGCAGGCACAGCCCGGCAAGCAGTTCGATCACGCTGAGCAGTGGTAGGTCGGTCAGTGCGAAAATGGTCGGTGCTCCATCAGTTGTCGAGGGCCTGCACGCGAACCCGTGCGGTGCCGCTGCGCAGCATACCGAGTTGTTCGGCTGCCTCGCGAGACACATCGATCAACCGCCCACGGGTATGCGGGCCGCGATCGTTGATGCGGACTACGACCGATTCATCGTTTTTCAGGTTGGTGACCTTCACCCGGGTGCCAAAGGGGAGCTGGCGATGGGCGGCGGTCAGGGCATTCTGGTTGAACGGCTCGCCACTGGCGGTCCGTTTTCCGTGGTGTCTGGCACCGTAATAGGAGGCGACGCCGGTCTGGTCGTAACCGTGCGGGTCGATGATGTCGGTGCTGGCGCAACCGGCCAGTATAGAGAGCAGGGTGAAGGCGCCGAGCAGACGTTTCATTCAAAGGCTCCACAAAACAAATGTGGGGGCGGCGGTGCGACGAGGGGGTCACATTCAACAGCTTTGCTGACTGTCAGACCGCTTTCGCGAGCAAGCCCGCTCCCACAGGGGATGGAGCCAGACCTACGTTCTGGCTCCGTTTGCATCAGCCTTCGAGCTTGCTTTTGAGCAGTTCGTTCACTTGCTGCGGGTTGGCCTTGCCCTTGGAGGCTTTCATGGCCTGGCCGACGAAGAAGCCGAACATCTTGCCGCGCTTGGCTTCGTCTGCCGCGCGGTATTGCTCGACCTGCTCGGCGTTGGCCGCGAGCATTTCGTCCAGCACTGCCGAGATCGCGCCGCTGTCGGTCACTTGCTTGAGGCCGCGCTTTTCGATGATCTCGTCAGCGCTGCCTTCACCGTTGGCCATCGCTTCGAACACTACCTTGGCGATTTTGCCGGAGATGGTGTTGTCCTTGATGCGCTGCAACATTCCGCCCAACAGTTCAGCGGAAACCGGCGACTCGTCGATGTCCAGGCCTTGTTTGTTGAGCAGGCTGCCCAACTCGACCATCACCCAGTTCGCCGCCAGTTTGGCGTCGCCGCCGATGGCTGCAACTTTCTCGAAGTAGTCCGCTTGCTCACGGCTGGTGGCCAGCACGTTGGCGTCGTAGGCCGACAGACCGAACTGGCTCTGGAAGCGCTCGCGTTTTTGCGGTGGCAGTTCCGGCAGGGTGGCGCGCACCTCGCCGAGGAACGACTCTTCGATGACCACCGGCAACAGATCCGGATCGGGGAAGTAACGGTAGTCGTTGGCTTCCTCTTTCGAACGCATCGGACGGGTTTCGTCCTTGTTCGGATCGTACAGACGGGTCTGCTGGATCACTTTGCCGCCGTCTTCGATCAGCTCGATCTGACGCTGGATCTCGGAGTTGATCGCCTTCTCGATGAAACGAAACGAGTTGACGTTCTTGATCTCGCAGCGTGTGCCGAACTCAACCTGGCCTTTCGGACGGATCGACACGTTGCAGTCGCAACGCAGCGAACCTTCGGCCATGTTGCCGTCGCAGATGCCCAGATAACGCACCAGCGCGTGGATCGCCTTGACGTAAGCCACGGCTTCCTTGGCGCTGCGCATGTCCGGCTCGGAAACGATTTCCAGCAGCGGCGTACCGGCACGGTTCAGGTCGATGCCGGTGGCGCCGTTGAATTCTTCGTGCAGGCTCTTGCCGGCGTCTTCTTCCAGGTGCGCGCGGGTGATGCCGACACGTTTGACCGTGCCGTCTTCCAGCGCGATGTCCAGATGGCCCTTGCCGACGATCGGCAATTCCATCTGGCTGATCTGGTAGCCCTTCGGCAGGTCAGGGTAGAAGTAGTTTTTACGGGCGAACACGTTGTGTTGACCGATCTGGGCGTCAATCGCCAGACCAAACATCACGGCCATGCGCACGGCTTCCTGGTTCAGCACCGGCAATACGCCGGGCATGCCCAGGTCGATCAGGCTGGCCTGCGTGTTCGGCTCGGAGCCAAACGTGGTGGAACTACCGGAAAAGATTTTCGACCGGGTGGTGAGCTGAGTGTGAATCTCCAGCCCGATCACGACTTCCCATTGCATGTGTGTCTCCTCAGAAGCCGGTTGGGGTGCGAGTGTGCCAGTCGGTGTTCAACTGATACTGGTGCGCAACGTTGAGCAAACGGCCTTCCTGGAAATACGGCGCGAGCAACTGCACGCCCACTGGCAGACCGTCGACAAAACCGGCCGGCATCGACAGGCCCGGCAAGCCCGCGAGGTTGGCGGTGATGGTGTAGACGTCTTCCAGATAAGCCGCGACCGGGTCGCTGTTCTTGGCGCCAAGTTTCCAGGCCGGGTTCGGCGTGGTCGGGCCGAGGATGATGTCGACCTCGTTGAAGGCCGCCATGAAATCGTTCTTCACCAGGCGACGGATCTTCTGCGCTTTGAGGTAGTAGGCATCGTAGTAACCGGCGGACAGTGCGTAGGCACCGACCATGATCCGGCGCTGCACTTCGGTACCGAAACCTTCGCCACGGGAGCGCTTGTACAGGTCGATCAGGTCTTTCGGGTGCTCGCAACGGTGGCCGAAACGCACGCCGTCGAAACGCGACAGGTTGGAGGAGGCCTCTGCCGGCGCGATCACGTAGTACGCAGGAATCGCGTGCTGCATGTTCGGCAGGCTGATGTCCTTGATCACGGCACCGAGCTTCTGCAACTCTTTGATGCTGTTGTGGATCAGCTCGGCAATGCGCGGGTCGAGACCGGCGCTGAAGTATTCCTTCGGCACGCCGATGCGCAGGCCTTGCAGCGACGTATTGAGGCTGGCGGAGTAATCCGGCACGGGCTCATCGATGCTGGTGGAGTCGTTCTGATCGAAGCCGGCCATGCCTTGCAACAAAATAGCGCAGTCTTCGGCAGTGCGCGCCAACGGGCCGCCCTGATCGAGGCTGGAAGCGTAAGCGATCATGCCCCAGCGCGAAACACGACCGTAGGTCGGTTTCAGGCCGGTGAGGTTGGTGAATGCAGCTGGCTGACGGATCGACCCACCCGTGTCAGTGGCGGTCGCCGCTGGCAGCAGACGAGCGGCAACTGCCGCCGCCGAACCACCGGACGAACCGCCCGGCACGTGTTCCAGGTTCCACGGGTTTTTCACCGCGCCGTACCAGCTCGACTCGTTGGCCGAACCCATGGCGAATTCGTCCATGTTGGTCTTGCCCAGGGTCACGGCGCCGGCAGCCGCCAGTTTCGCAACCACGGTGGCGTCGTAGGGCGCTTTGAAGTTGTCGAGCATCTTCGAGCCGCAGCTGGTGCGAATGCCCTGAGTGCAGAACAGGTCTTTGTGAGCGATCGGCGCACCGAGCAGGGCGCCGCTCTCACCGTTGGCACGGCGGGCATCGGCGGCTTTCGCCTGCTCCAGCGCCAGCTCTTCGGTGAGGCTGATGAAACTGTTGAGCTGAGGATCGAGCTGGGTGATACGCGCCAGCAGGACTTTGGTCAGCTCTTCGGAGGAAAACTTTTTATCGGCGAGACCGCGGGCGATCTCGGCCAGAGTCATTTGATGCATTGCAGGCTCTTTCCCTTTAGTCGATGACTTTCGGAACCAGATACAGGCCGTTTTCGACCGCTGGTGCGATGGACTGATAGGCCTCGCGATGATTGCTTTCGGTCACGACGTCGGCGCGCAGGCGCTGACTGGCTTCCAGCGGGTGGGCCAAAGGCTCGATACCGTCGGTATTGACGGCCTGCATTTCGTCGACCAGCCCGAGAATGCTGTTGAGGGCGGAAGTAATGTGCGGAAGATCGGCATCATTAAGGCCAAGACAGGCCAGATGAGCGATTTTTTCCACGTCGGAGCGTTCTAGCGCCATCGGGATTCTCCAGTGGAAAACAGAACGGACGGCGTCCGTGTGTTAGATTGTCGGAACACTACCGCACTTCTACGGTCATAAGGCCGCGATTGTGGGGCTTGGTGCACAGAAAAGCGGCCAATTTAACATATTGGCGCCTTGCCCAAAATCCCTGTCGTTGTTAGAGTTTGCCGCACTTTTTTACCCACGCGTTGCCTAGGGTCCCTTTCCCATGTTCAAGAAACTGCGTGGCATGTTTTCCAGCGATCTTTCCATTGACCTGGGCACTGCCAACACCCTTATTTACGTGCGCGAGCGCGGTATCGTCCTGAATGAACCATCGGTTGTGGCCATTCGGACACACGGTAACCAGAAAAGTGTCGTTGCTGTCGGCACCGAGGCCAAGCGCATGCTCGGCCGTACACCGGGCAACATTGCTGCCATTCGTCCGATGAAGGACGGCGTAATTGCCGACTTCAGCGTCTGCGAAAAGATGCTGCAATACTTTATCAACAAGGTTCACGAAAACAGCTTTCTGCAGCCTAGTCCTCGTGTACTGATCTGCGTTCCATGCAAATCCACCCAGGTTGAGCGTCGCGCCATCCGTGAGTCGGCCCTTGGCGCCGGTGCCCGTGAAGTGTTCCTGATCGAAGAGCCAATGGCTGCTGCGATCGGTGCCGGCCTGCCGGTAGAAGAGGCTCGCGGCTCGATGGTCGTGGATATCGGTGGTGGTACCACTGAAATCGCACTGATCTCTCTGAACGGCGTGGTCTATGCCGAATCCGTGCGCGTTGGCGGCGACCGCTTCGACGAAGCGATCATCACCTACGTGCGCCGTAACTACGGCAGCCTGATCGGTGAATCCACCGCTGAGCGCATCAAGCAGGAAATCGGTACGGCCTACCCGGGTGGCGAAATTCGCGAAGTCGATGTTCGCGGTCGCAACCTGGCCGAAGGCGTTCCACGCGCATTCACCCTGAACTCCAATGAAGTGCTGGAAGCTCTGCAAGAGTCCCTGGCAACCATCGTTCAGGCCGTGAAAAGCGCGCTGGAGCAATCGCCGCCGGAACTGGCTTCCGACATCGCCGAGCGCGGCCTGGTGCTGACCGGTGGTGGCGCGCTGCTGCGTGACCTCGACAAGTTGCTGGCTCAGGAAACCGGTCTGCCGGTGATCGTTGCCGAAGATCCGCTGACCTGTGTTGCTCGCGGCGGTGGCCGTGCATTGGAAATGATGGATAAGCACACCATGGATCTGCTCTCCAGCGAATAAGTCGCCGATTGCAATACGTGGGTGAGCGCGCAGGCAGCACTTTGCAGTGCTGCCTGTTGGCGTTTATCTTCTGTCAGTCTTCATCCAGGCCGGTTTGATGTCGTATGAATAAACAGAACATTTGCCTGGGAGGAGCGGCTTATTAAACCGCTTTTCGCCAAGGGCCCTTCGTTGGGCGTTCGCCTGCTGGTGCTGGCCGTGCTCTCGGTCGCACTGATGGTGGTCGATGCGCGTTTCAGTCTGCTCAAGCCTGCACGCAGCCAGATGTCGCTGGTGCTGATGGACGCTTACTGGATCACTGACCTGCCCGGTCGCTTGTGGGAAGGTGTCGCCAGCCAGTTCGGCAGCCGCACCGAGCTTGTCGCCGAAAACGAAAAACTCAAAACCGAAAACCTGCTGCTGCAGGGTCGCATGCAAAAGCTAGCGGCCCTCACCGAGCAGAACGTTCGGCTGCGCGAGTTGCTCAATTCCTCCGCGCTGGTCAACGAAAAGGTCGAAGTGGCCGAGTTGATCGGCATGGACCCCAATCCCTTCACCCATCGCATCATCATCAATAAAGGTGAGCGCGACGGTGTGGTCCTCGGTCAGCCGGTGCTCGATGCGCGTGGTCTGATGGGGCAGGTGGTCGAGTTGATGCCTTACACCTCCCGTGTATTGCTGTTGACCGACACCACTCACAGCATTCCCGTGCAGGTAAACCGTAACGGTCTGCGGGCGATTGCCAGCGGCACCGGCAACCCGGAGCGCCTGGAACTGCGTCATGTGGCGGATACCGCCGACATCAAGGAAGGCGATCTGCTGGTCAGTTCCGGTCTCGGCCAGCGCTTCCCGGCGGGCTATCCGGTCGCAACCGTGAAAGAAGTGATTCACGATTCCGGCCAGCCGTTTGCCATCGTCCGTGCGGTGCCGACGGCAGCGCTCAATCGTAGCCGCTACATGCTGCTGGTATTCAGCGACAATCGCACCGCCGAAGAGCGCGCCAACGATGCAGCGCAAGCGCAGGAGGATCTGGATGCGCAGGGCGGTGGCCCGATGATGCCGGCGACTGTGCCGAAAACCGCACCCGCAGCGGCTGCAACGCCTGCCGCCACACCTGCAACGCCCGCCGCCGCTGCCGGTGCTACCCCCGTGAAACCACCTGCGAACAAACCGCCCGCCGCTGCAAAACCACCTGCGAACCAACCTGCTGCCCGGCCAGCGGCCAAACCGCCTGTCGCCGCGCCGGCCACCACCGGGAGACAAGAGTAATGGTCGGGGCTACCGCATCGCGAAACGGCTGGATCGTCTGGCTGACATTTCTCATCGGTATGCTGCTCAGCGTGTCGCCGCTACCGCAATTCATGGAAATTCTTCGCCCGCTTTGGCTGGCCTTGCTCCTGACATTCTGGGCGCTGTACATGCCGCATATGGTCGGCATGGTCACCGCGTTCTGTCTGGGGCTGGCTGAAGACGTGCTCTACGGCACGTTGCTTGGGCAAAACGCGCTCATCCTCACGTTGATCACTTTCCTGGTGTTGTCATTGCAACAGCGCCTGCGAATGTTCCCGATGTGGCAGCAGTGTCTGGTTATCCTGGTGATTTTCGGCCTCGCGCAACTCGTCCAGTTGTGGCTCAGCGCTTTGACTGGCAACCGCCAGCCGACCCTGGCGTTGCTGCTGCCGGCACTGGTCAGCGCCTTGCTTTGGCCTTGGATCAGCTTTGCTTTGCGTGGATTGAGCCGGCGCTACAAAATCAATTGATCCGGTGAAGCAAGGCACTGAACAGGGAGATGTTTTGATGAAGCCGCTTTACCTCGCCTCTGGATCGCCGCGTCGGCGTGAGTTGCTCACGCAGATCGGCGTTCCGTTCCACGCCATCAGCGCGGACATTGATGAAACCCCTCTCCCTGAAGAATCGCCTTCGGCATACGTTGAGCGCCTGGCACGCGGCAAGGCCGAGGCCGGGCGTCGTACGCTCGCGTCCGACCTGGCATGCTGTGTCCTGGGGGCCGACACCGCCGTGGTGTTCAACGGCAAAATTCTCGGCAAACCGGTGGACGAAGCTGACGCATGCGCCATGCTGATGCTGTTGTCCGGCAAGGAGCATGAAGTGCTGACCGCCATCGCGGTGCTTGAAGACCTGCATTGCGAGTCGCGGGTGGTGCGCAGTCTGGTGCGGTTCCGTCCGATCAGCGGTGAAGAGGCTGGCGCCTATTGGGCCAGCGGCGAACCCCGGGACAAGGCCGGAGGTTACGGCATTCAGGGGCTCGGTGCGGTGTTTGTCGCGGGGCTCAATGGCAGCTATTCGGCGGTGGTCGGGTTGCCTGTTTGCGAAACCGCAGAACTGTTGGGCCATTTCGGCATACCCTGTTGGCAAAACCTGAACGCGCAATGAGCGTCGTATGAATCCAGATGCGGCCATTATCGTGAACATGCCTGAACGAGATCCTGCCATGAGTGAAGAGATTCTGATCAACATCACGCCGATGGAGTCGCGCGTGGCGGTGGTCGAAAACGGTGTGCTGCAAGAAGTCCATGTCGAGCGCACGCAAAAACGCGGGATCGTCGGCAATATCTATAAAGGCAAGATTGTCCGGGTGCTGCCGGGTATGCAGGCTGCGTTCGTTGACATCGGCCTGGATCGTGCAGCGTTCATTCACGCAGCCGAAATCTCCGTGCGTGAAGGCCCGGCGGTGGAGAGCATCAGCGCGCTTGTGCACGAAGGCCAGAGTCTGGTTGTACAAGTCACCAAGGACCCGATCGGCTCCAAAGGCGCGCGTCTGACCACGCAACTGTCGATTCCGTCGCGCTATCTGGTGTACATGCCGCGCACCGCTCACGTCGGTATTTCCCTGAAAATCGAAGAGGAGGCCGAGCGCGAGCGGCTCAAGCAGGTGGTCAGCGACTGCGTGGCCAAAGAAGGCATCAAAGAGGCCGGCGGCTTCATTCTGCGTACCGCCGCCGAAGGTGCCGGGGCCGATGAGATTCTCATGGACATTCGCTACCTGCGACGCCTGTGGGATCAGATCAACGAGCAGATCAAAACCATCGCAGCGCCAAGCGTGATCTACGAAGACCTCGGTCTGGCCCTGCGCACGTTGCGTGATCTGGTTAACCCGAAGATCGAGAAAATCCGCATCGATTCTCGGGAAACCTTCCAGAAAACCACGCAATTCGTCGCCGAACTCATGCCGGAAATCGCCGATCGTCTGGAACACTATCCGGGCGAGCGACCGATTTTCGATCTGTACGGTGTCGAAGACGAAATCCAGAAAGCCCTTGAACGCAAGGTTCCGCTCAAGTCCGGCGGTTATCTGGTAGTCGATCCGGCCGAGGCCATGACCACCATCGACGTCAACACGGGCGCGTTCGTCGGCCATCGCAATCTCGAAGAAACCATCTTCAAGACCAATCTCGAAGCGGCCACCGCGATTGCCCGGCAGATGCGCCTGCGCAATATGGGCGGGATCATCATCATTGACTTCATCGACATGGAAGATGAAGAGCACCAGCGCCAGGTATTGCGCACGCTGGAGAAGCAACTGGAGCGTGATCACGCCAAGACCAACATCATCGGCATCACCGAGTTGGGTCTGGTGCAGATGACTCGCAAGCGCACCCGCGAAAGTCTTGAGCAAGTGCTGTGCGAACCGTGCAGCAGTTGTCAGGGGCGCGGCAAGTTAAAGACGCCGGAGACCATCTGTTACGAGATTTTCCGCGAGATCCTTCGTGAAGCCCGGGCCTATCAGGCCGAGGGTTATCGCGTGTTGGCGAACCAGAAAGTGGTGGATCGTTTGCTTGATGAAGAATCAGGTAACGTCGCCGAGCTTGAAGGGTTTATCGGCCGCACCATACGCTTCCAGGTGGAAACCATGTATTCCCAGGAACAATACGACGTGGTGCTGCTCTGAATTCCTGCATCACCCTTTTTCAACAGCGGCTGGCCTCAGCTTTTCGCAGTTTTTTTGCCATGGGAGCCAACTGACATGGACCGTCTGACACGTATTCTGGCCGCACTCACCCGATGGGGGCTGAGCCTGTGCGCGTTGGTTCTGGTGTTGATGGCGTTGTATGTCAGCCTTGGCCGCGAACTGACGCCGCTGGTGGCCGAATACCGCGCCGAGATCGAAGACAAAGCCAGCACCGCCCTCGGTATGCCACTTCAGATCGGTGAACTGGAGGGTAACTGGAAGGGATTTGCGCCGATCCTGCTGGCCCATGATGTGATGGTCGGTGACGGCGCCAATGCCTTGCGCCTCGATCGGGTGCGGGTGGTGCCGGATCTTTGGGCCAGTCTGCTGGCTCGTGAAGTGCGTATTGCCCATCTGGAACTCAATGGTCTGAAAATCAGCCTCAAGGAAACGCAGGACGGCAGTTGGGCGCTGGAAGGCTTGCCGGTGCAAAAGGATCAGCCACTGGATGCGGAGCAACTGTTCAATCGCTCGCAAATGATTCGGCAGTTGTCTGTCCTCGATAGCCAAGTGACCCTGCAGCCACTGGATCACGCGCCGATGACCCTCACCTATGTTGGTCTCAATCTGAAAACCGGTGCCAGTCGTCAACGCCTCGACGCACGCTTGACCTTGCCTGATGGTCAACCGGTCGCGCTGAGCCTGCGCACGCGGATTCGCGCGGGCCAATGGCAGGACAGCGCCCTGGAAGGCTACGTCAGTCTGCCGCAAAGTGACTGGTCGAAGTGGCTGCCCGAGCGCCTGACCCGGCAATGGAATTTCTCCGAGATCAAGGCCGGCGGCGAGCTTTGGGTGAACTGGGCTGAAGGCACTTTGCAAAGTGCGGCGCTGCGTTTGAATGCCCCGCAACTCAATGGCGCTTACGCCGAGCGCAAGCCGATCCAGATCAACAATCTGGCGCTCAATGCCTACTACGAAAACAGCGCCGATGGCGCCACCGTCACTCTCGATTCGCTGGCGATGAACTTCGGTGAAACCCGTTGGGAATCTCGCGTGCAACTCCAGCAGACACGCGCTACCGACAAGGTCGACGAACGCTGGCATTTGCAGGCCGATCGTCTCGATCTGACACCGATCACGCCGCTCCTCAACGCATTGGGCCCGCTACCGCAGGAGGTTGCCACGGTGGTCGAGCGCCTGAAAGTGACCGGCGTGCTGCGCAACGTGCTGCTGGATTTCCGTCCGAATGCCACTGACGGTACAAAGTTCGGCTTCGCTGCCAACCTCGACAGCGTCGGTTTCGATGCCTATCACGGCGCGCCGGCGGCACGAAATGTCAGCGGTAGCCTGACGGGCAACCTCGACGGTGGCGAGTTGCGCATGGACAGCAAGGATTTCGTCCTGCACCTGGATCCGATTTTCGCCAAACCCTGGCAGTACATTCAGGCCAACGCCCGACTGACCTGGAAGCTCGACAAGGACGGTTTCACTTTGATCGCGCCGTACCTGAAGGTACTGGGCGAAGAAGGCAAGATTGCCGGCGACTTCCTGATCCGCCTGCATTTTGATCACAGCCAGGAAGACTACATGGACCTGCGGGTCGGTCTGGTCGATGGCGACGGTCGCTACACCGCCAAGTACTTGCCGCAAGTCCTCAGCCCGGCACTCGACGAATGGTTGCGCACGGCAATCCTCAAAGGCGCGGTGGATCAGGGCTTCTTCCAGTATCAAGGGTCTCTGAGCAAGAACGCCGGGGACGCCGACCGCAGCATCAGTCTGTTCTTCAAGGTGCATGACGCCGAACTGGCCTTCCAGCCCGGCTGGCCGCATGTGAGCAAGGTCAGTGGCGATGTGTTCATTGAGGACAGTGGTGTGCGAATTCTGGCCAGCGAGGGCCAATTGCTCGACACCCGGATCAGCGACGTTTTCGTCAATATTCCCCATGTGCCTGCCGGACAACATACGCATATGTTCCTTGATGGGGCATTTGCCGGCGGTTTGGGGGATGGACTGAAGATTCTTCAAGACGCACCGATTGGCACGGGTGAAACGTTCGCCGGCTGGGAAGGTGCGGGCGACCTGCAGGGCAAACTCAAACTGGACATCCCGCTGGACAAGGGCGGCGATCAGCCGAAAATCCTGGTCGACTTCACGACTGCCAATGCGCGGCTGAAACTGGCCGAGCCGAAGCTGGAACTGACTCAACTCAAGGGTGATTTCCGTTTCGACAGCGCCAAAGGCCTCAGTGGTCAGAACATTGCGGCGCGAGCGTTCGATAAACCGGTCACCGCGCAAATTTTTGCCGACGGTAGTCCTGGCAAGCTCAAAACCCGGGTCGCGGCATCGGGGCAGGTCGAGGTCAAGAAACTCACCGACTGGCTGGGTGTGACACAGCCGTTGCCAGTGTCCGGGACGATTCCCTATCAGTTGCAACTGAACCTGGACGGCGCCAACAGCCAGTTGATGGTCAGCTCCGGAATGATAGGCGTCGCGGTCGATCTGCCGGCACCGTTCGGCATGGCGGCGGATGTCGGTCGTGACACGGAGTTGCGCATGACCCTGCAGGGGCAGGAGCGGCGTTACTGGGTCAATTACGGTCAACTGGCCAATTTCACCTTTGCCGCGCCGCCGACCCAATTCGCCGAGGGGCGCGGTGAACTGTTCCTCGGTGCAGGCCAAGCCGTGCTGCCGAGCGCCAAGGGCTTGCGAATTCGTGGTGTGCTGTCGGAACTTGATATCGCGCCGTGGCAGGATCTGCTCAACAAGTACGCCGGGCAGGACCCGGGTGGCAGTGCCAAGCAACTGCTCAGTAGCGCTGACTTCAAGGTCGGCAAGTTGACGGCGTTCGGTACCACGCTGGATCAGGCCTCGGTGCAGGTCGATCGTAAATCCGCGGCGTGGAACCTGGCGCTCGACAGTCAGCAGGTCAAAGGCTCTGCCAGCCTTGCCGACGCGAAAAACACGCCGATTGGGGTCAACCTTCAGTATGTGCGTTTGCCGGCACCGGATCCGAAGGAGCAGGCCGACGAGAACTCTCCTGATCCGCTGGCCTCGGTTGATCCTGCGAAAATCCCCGCGCTGGATATCACCATCAATCAACTGTTCCTGGGCCAGGACCTGGTCGGTGGCTGGTCGCTCAAGGTGCGACCGACCGGCAAAGGCATCGCGCTGAATAACCTCGACATGGGCCTCAAAGGCATCCTGTTGCAGGGCAATGGCGGTTGGGAGGGCGCGCCGGGTGCGACCAATAGCTGGTTCAAAGGCCGGATTAGCGGCAAGAACCTTGCCGATGTTCTCAAGGGTTGGGGCTTTGCGCCGAGTGTGACCAGTGAAGAATTCCATATGGATGTCGATGGCCGCTGGCCGGGCTCGCCCGCGTGGCTGGCGACCAAGCGTTTTTCCGGCACTCTGGATGCGTCGCTGAACAAGGGCCAGTTTGTCGAAGTGGAGGGCGGAACACAGGCATTGCGGGTGTTTGGTTTGCTCAACTTCAACGCTATCGGCCGTCGTTTGCGTCTGGATTTCTCCGACTTGTTCGGCAAAGGCTTGAGCTACGACCGCGTCAAAGGATTACTGGTGGCGAACAACGGTGTGTATGTGACCCGCGAACCAATTCGTTTGACCGGGCCTTCGAGTACCTTCGAACTGGACGGTACGCTGGATCTGGTCGCCGATCAGGTTGATGCCAGGTTGTTGGTGACCTTGCCGGTGACCAACAACCTGCCGATTGCCGCACTCATCGTTGGCGCACCGGCGATCGGTGGTGCGCTGTTCCTGATCGACAAGCTGATCGGTGATCGTGTGGCGCGCTTCGCCAGCGTGAAATACACCGTCAAAGGTCCATGGAAAGACCCGAAAATCACGTTCGACAAGCCTTTTTGAACAGCCAGTCCCTGAACCGATGGAGTAGCATGGCCGCTTACCTCTTGCGGAGTTCGCCATGTCTTTAGCGGTCATTCAAATGGTCAGCCAGAGTGACGTGCAGGCCAATCTGGCCCAGGCCCGACGCCTGCTCGAACAGGCGGCGGCCGGTGGCGCGAGGCTGGCCGTGTTGCCGGAAAACTTCGCCGCCATGGGCCGTCGCGACATCGCCGACATCGGTCGAGCCGAAGCATTGGGCGAAGGGCCTATCCTGCCGTGGTTGAAACAGACCGCCCGTGACCTCAGGTTATGGATAGTGGCCGGTACGTTGCCGTTGCCGCCCTTCGATCAGCCGGAGGCCAAGTCACATGCCTGCTCGCTGCTGGTCAATGATCAGGGCGAAATCGTTGCACGGTATGACAAGTTGCATCTGTTCGATGTCGATGTAGCGGACAATCGCGGCCGTTACCGCGAATCCGATGACTATGCTTATGGCAGTAGCGTGGTGGTGGCGGACACGCCGGTCGGCCGAGTCGGTCTGACAGTGTGTTACGACCTGCGCTTCCCGGAGTTGTACAGCGAATTGCGCGCTGCCGGTGCCGAGTTGATTACCGCACCGTCAGCCTTCACCGCGGTGACCGGTGCGGCGCATTGGGATGTGCTGATTCGCGCGCGGGCCATCGAGACTCAATGTTATGTGCTGGCGGCAGCGCAGGGCGGGATACATCCGGGGCCGCGGGAAACCTTCGGTCACGCGGCGATCATCGACCCGTGGGGCCGCGTGCTGGCGCATCAGGATCAAGGCGAAGCGGTGTTGTTGGCCGAACGCGATAGCGATGAACAAGCGTCCATCAGGGCGCGGATGCCGGTGACGAGTCATCGGCGGTTTTTCTCGCAGGGCGCACAGCGGCCTGCCTCAGAACACGAATTTAAGGCGTAAACCTATGAGCGAGTTGTTGTCCTCAGTCAGTGATCACCTGTTGGCGCCCGGCGGCGTGACGATCGAAAGCCTGCAAGGCGTGCTTGGCGATCTGGCCGGCCCGGGCATCGATGCCGCCGACCTGTATTTCCAGGGTCAGATCTCCGAGTCTTGGGCGCTGGAAGATGGCATCGTCAAGGAAGGCAGCTTCAACCTTGATCAGGGTGTGGGTGTGCGGGCGCAGTCCGGTGAGAAAACCGGTTTCGCCTACAGCAACGCGATCACCCTTGAAGCCCTCGGCGCTGCGGCGCGAGCGGCCCGTTCGATCTCCCGCGCCGGGCAGAACGGCACGGTGCAGGCATTTACCAGCCAAGACGTTGCGCAACTGTATGCGCCGGACAATCCGCTGGAAGTGCTGAGCCGTGCCGAGAAGGTCGAGCTGCTCAAGCGCATCGACGTGGCTACCCGCGCACTCGATCCGCGTATCCAGCAAGTCAGCGTGAGCATGGCCGGGGTCTGGGAGCGGATTCTGGTGGCTTCCACTGATGGCGGTCTGGCGGCGGATGTGCGACCGCTGGTGCGCTTCAACGTCAGTGTGATCGTTGAGCAAAACGGCCGTCGCGAGCGTGGCGGGCATGGCGGCGGCGGGCGTACCGACTACCGTTATTTCCTCGCCGAAGACCGCGCCATGGGCTATGCCCGTGAAGCGCTGCGTCAGGCGCTGGTGAACCTCGAAGCGATTCCGGCGCCGGCCGGTACTTTGCCGGTGGTGCTGGGTTCGGGCTGGTCCGGCGTGCTGCTGCACGAAGCGGTCGGCCACGGTCTGGAAGGCGACTTCAACCGCAAAGGCAGTTCCGCCTATAGCGGCCGCATGGGTGAAATGGTTGCTTCAAAGCTCTGCACCATTGTCGATGACGGTACCTTGAGCGGCCGTCGCGGCTCGCTGAGCGTCGACGATGAAGGCACGCCGACCGAGTGCACCACGCTGATCGAAAACGGCGTACTCAAGGGTTACATGCAGGACAAGCTCAATGCACGCCTGATGGGCGTGGCCCGCACCGGTAACGGGCGTCGTGAGTCCTATGCACATCTGCCGATGCCTCGGATGACCAACACCTACATGCTGGGCGGCGAAAGCGACCCGGCAGAAATCATTGCTTCGGTGAAGAAAGGCATCTATTGCGCCAACCTCGGTGGCGGTCAGGTCGACATCACCAGTGGCAAGTTCGTGTTCTCCACCAGCGAGGCCTATCTGATCGAAGACGGCAAGATCACTGCGCCGGTCAAAGGCGCGACGTTGATCGGCAACGGCCCTGAGGCGATGAGCCGGGTGTCGATGGTCGGTAACGACCTGGCGCTGGACAGCGGTGTGGGGACGTGTGGCAAGGATGGACAGTCGGTGCCGGTGGGTGTTGGCCAGCCAACGCTGAAAATCGATGCGATCACCGTGGGTGGCACGGGCGCATAAGAAAAGATGGAGCTTTGGGTGGCGCGCAGGGCGACCACCCAGTGACGAATATCAACGCAGACCGCGTTGAGTCTCGTCCAGCTCACGGATGTATTTGAAGATTTTACGGCTGGAAGCAGGAGGTTTGTTTTGCGCAACCTCGTGCTGAGCCTGACGGATCAGGGAACGCAGTTGCTGGCGATCGGCGTCCGGGTAGTCGACGACGAATTTCTCCAGCACGGCATCGTCGCCCGCGATCAGGCGATCACGCCAGCGTTCGAGATTGTGGAAACGCTCGTTGTACTGACGAGTCGAGGCATCGAGTTGATCGAGCAGAGTCAGAATCGCGTCAGTGTCCTGATCGCGCATCAGTTTGCCGATGAACTGCAAATGCCGCTTACGCGCGATATTCGCGGTGTGCTTGGGCGCATCGGCCAAGGCCCGGCGCATGGCGTCGGTCAGCGGCAGTTTTGCGATCAAGTCAGGCTTGAGTGTTGTAAGGCGCTCGCCGAGGTCAACCAGAGCATGCAGCTCGCGTTTGACCTGAGATTTGCTTTTTTCTCCCGTATCGAGGGAGTCGTCGTAAGAATCAACCATGGTGGCAGTCCGCAAAGAAACGCCGCCATGATAACCAGTCGGGGGCCGCTTGTCCGGCCCGGTCGCTCGATGGCCCCCGCCGAAAGCAGAATTTGAGTGGAGATGAGCATGAGTGCAGTTCAAAGCGTCGGCCCGCAGGCATTGCCGGCACTGCAGGAACAAGTCGAGCAGATCATCGCCGAAGCCAAGCGTCAGGGCGCCAGTGCCTGTGAAGTGGCGGTGTCGCTGGAGCAGGGCCTTTCGACATCGGTCCGCCAGCGCGAAGTCGAAACTGTCGAGTTCAACCGCGATCAGGGCTTTGGCATCACGCTGTACGTCGGTCAGCGCAAGGGCTCTGCCAGCACGTCTGCCACGGGGCCTGAGGCGATTCGCGAAACCGTTGCCGCCGCACTCGCCATTGCCAGGCACACCTCCGAGGACGAAGCTTCGGGCCTCGCTGATGCTGCGCTGATGGCCAGGGATCAGCAGGATTTCGATCTGTTCCACGAATGGGATATCACGCCGGAGCAGGCCATCGAGAAGGCTTTGATCTGTGAGGCGGCGGCATTTGATGCTGATGCGCGGATCAAGAATGCCGATGGCACCACCCTCAGCACCCATCAAGGCTGCCGCGTTTACGGCAACAGCCATGGCTTCATTGGTGGCTACGCGTCGACGCGACACAGCCTGAGTTGCGTGATGATCGCCGAGGCCGACGGCCAGATGCAGCGCGATTACTGGTACGACGTGAACCGTCAGGGCACTTTGCTGGCGGATCCGGTAAGCATCGGCCAACGCGCTGCACAACGGGCGGCGAGCCGTCTGGGGGCGCGTCCGGTGCCGACTTGCGAGGTGCCGGTGCTGTTTTCTGCAGAACTGGCAGGCGGTTTGTTTGGCAGTTTCTTGTCGGCGGTATCCGGCGGCAGTCTGTATCGCAAATCGTCGTTCCTGGAAGGCACGCTGGGGCAGAAGCTGTTTCCGGAATGGCTGACCATCGACGAACGTCCGCATCTGATGCGTGCCATGGGCAGCGCCTGGTATGACGGGGACGGCCTGGCGACTTATGCCAAACCGTTTGTCGAAAAAGGTGAATTGGTGTCGTACATCCTTGGGACCTATTCCGGTCGCAAGCTCGGTATGCCGAGTACGGCCAACGCTGGCGGCGTACACAACCTGTTTGTCACTCATGGCGATGAGGATCAGGCCGCACTGCTGCGGCGCATGGGGCGTGGGCTGTTGGTCACCGAGTTGATGGGCCATGGTTTGAATATGGTCACGGGTGACTATTCGCGCGGGGCGGCGGGATTCTGGGTCGAGAACGGCGAAATCCAGTTCGCGGTGCAGGAAGTGACTATCGCCGGCAACATGCGCGATATGTTCAAGCAGATCGTCGCGGTCGGTAACGATCTGGAGCTGCGCAGCAATATTCGCACAGGTTCCGTGTTGATCGAACGGATGACGGTGGCGGGCAGCTAAGCCCCGCCCGCGACACAAAAAAGGCGCGCCATCCGATTGGGTGGCGCGCCTTTTTTATACCGGCCCCTGGCACTGCCGAGGCTGCGATTTTTTGACTGTTCGACGATCAGCCACCTTCGTCGAAGAAGTTGTTGATCAACGCCACCAACGCATCCAGCGCTTCTTGTTCCTGATGTCCTTCAGTACTCAAATAGATTTTTGTGCCCTTGCCGGCAGCCAGCATCATCATCGCCATGATGCTTTTGCCATCCACTACCGTTTCTGGTGTGCGGCCTACTCTGATCGTGCAATCCGGATACTGACCTGCAACCCCGACGAACTTGGCCGACGCCCGGGCGTGCAAGCCCAGTTTGTTGATGATTTCGATTTCCAGAGCAGGCATCGCGGTGTGAATCCTTTAAGTGAGGTCGCGGTGGCGAACCTGGACGTTCTTCAGGGTTTTGTGCAGGGCCTGACCCAGGCGTTCGGTCAGGTAGACGGAGCGGTGATGCCCGCCTGTGCAGCCGATGGCAATGGTGACGTAGGCGCGATTGCTCGCGGCGAAACGCGGCAGCCATTTGTGCAGGTAGGCGTAAATGTCCTGGAACATTTCCTCGACTTCCGGCTGCGCCGCCAGGTATTCGGCCACCGGCGCATCGAGACCCGATTGCGCGCGCAGCTCTGGCTTCCAGTACGGGTTGGGCAGGCAGCGCACGTCGAACACCACGTCTGCATCGACCGGCATGCCGCGTTTGAAGCCGAATGACTCAACGAGAAATGCTGTTCCGGGTTCAGGCTGATTGAGCAGGCGCAACTTGATGGTGTCGCGCAACTGGTACAGGTTCAGGTGGGTGGTGTTGATCTTCAGGTCGGCCAGATCGGCGATTGGGCCGAGCAGGGCGGTTTCATCGCTGATCGCTTCGGCCAGTGAGCGGTTGGCAGTGCTCAGTGGATGACGCCGACGGGTTTCCGAAAAACGCTTGAGCAGGGTTTCTTCGTCGGCGTCCAGATAAAGCACATCGCACTGGATGTGGCGGCTGCGGACTTCTTCCAGCAACTCGGGGAAACGCGAGAGATGGCTCGGCAGGTTGCGCGCATCGATCGACACGGCCACCAGCGGTTGTGCCAATTCGGTGTGTATCAGTGCGCGTTCAGCCAGTTCTGGCAACAAGCCTGCCGGCAGGTTGTCGATGCAGTAGTAACCGCTGTCCTCAAGGACATTCAGTGCGGTGCTTTTGCCCGAGCCGGAGCGGCCACTGACGATGATCAAGCGCATGATTAATGCCTGTTCTGCTCTTCCAGTACCACTTGGTACAAGGCTTCACTGCCGGCAGCGCTGCGCAGTCTTTCGCGTACTTCCTTGCGGTCGAGCATGCTGGCGATTTGACGCAGTAACTCCAGGTGCGCATCGGTAGCGGCTTCTGGGACCAGCAGTACAAACAACAGATCAACGGGGGCGCCGTCGATCGCATCGAAATCGATAGGGGCGTCGAGGTGAAGCAGAGCGCTGACAGGCTCAATGCAACCCTTGAGGCGACAGTGAGGAATGGCGATGCCGTTGCCAAAACCGGTGGAACCGAGTTTTTCACGGGCAATCAGGGCCTCGAAGACATCTTGCATCTCCAGCGCCGGCACTTCGCGGGCGATCAGGTTGGCAATTTGTTCGAGGGCTTTCTTTTTACTGCCGCCCGGCACGTTCACAAGAGAACGGCCGGGGGTCAGGATATTTTCAAGTCGGATCATGGAGTGGGGGGTTATCGACCGGTAGCGCCCTGGAGCAGGCTCTGGGTCTTTTCCTTATGCTTTTTGAGTTGTTTATCCAGCTTGTCGGTCAGGGCGTCGATCGCGGCGTACATATCGGTATGTTCCGCGTTGGCGACCACTTCACTGCCGGGAATATGCAAGGTGGCTTCGATTTTCTGCTTGAGCTTTTCGACACACATCGTGACTTGTACGTTGGTGATCTTGTCGAAATGGCGCTCCAATCGTTCGAGTTTCTCGTTGATGTAGGTGCGCAGAGGTTCGGTCACTTCCAGTTGGTGTCCACTGATGTTGACTTGCATACAGCTTCTCCTTCGTTGCCAGTGCATAAAGCGGCAGGCTGGATAGCCTGCCACTGGAACGCTGTAACGTGGCTTACATCAACCGCTTGCGTTCGCTCGAAGGCGCGATCCCGAGGGACTCGCGGTACTTGGCGACGGTGCGGCGAGCCACCTGAATGCCTTGTGCCTCCAGTAAACCAGCGATCTTGCTGTCACTCAACGGCTTTTTCTGATTTTCCGCAGCAACCAGTTTTTTGATGATCGCGCGGATCGCCGTGGACGAGCATTCACCGCCTTCGGAGGTGCTGACGTGGCTTGAGAAAAAGTATTTCAGTTCATAGATACCGCGCGGGGTATGCATGAACTTCTGCGTGGTCACTCGGGAAATCGTCGATTCGTGCATGCCAACCGCTTCGGCGATGTCATGCAGCACCAGTGGCTTCATGGCTTCGTCCCCGTATTCCAGAAAGCCGCGTTGATGCTCGACGATCTGGGTGGCCACTTTCATCAGGGTTTCGTTGCGGCTTTGCAGGCTCTTGATGAACCAGCGGGCTTCCTGCAACTGGTTGCGCATGAAAGTGTTGTCGGCGCTGGTATCGGCGCGTCTTACGAAGCCGGCATACTGGGCGTTGACCCGCAGGCGGGGCACTGATTCCTGATTCAGTTCGACCAGCCAGCGTTCATTGTCCTTGCGCACAATGACGTCAGGGACGACGTATTCGGCTTCAGTGGATTCGATCTGAGAGCCCGGACGCGGGTTGAGGCTCTGCACCAGTTCGATGACTTGACGCAGTTCATCTTCCTTGAGCTTCATGCGCCGCATCAACTGGTTGTAATCGCGGCTGCCGAGCAAGTCGATGTAGTCGGTGACCAGACGTTTCGCTTCAGTCAGCCATGGTGTCTTCGCCGACAACTGGCGCAGTTGCAGCAACAGGCATTCGCCGAGGTTGCGGGCGCCGATGCCAGCGGGTTCAAACTGCTGGATGCGGTGCAGAACGGCTTCGATTTCGTCCAGTTCGATGTCCAGTTCCGGGTCGAACGCTTCGAGGATTTCTTCGAGGGTTTCGTCCAGGTAACCCTGGTTGTTTATGCAGTCGACCAGGGTGACGGCGATCAGTCGGTCGGTGTCTGACATCGGCGCGAGATTGAGCTGCCACAGCAGGTGGCTTTGCAGGCTTTCACCGGCGGAGGTGCGAGTGGTGAAGTCCCATTCGTCGTCATCGCTGCTGGGCAGGCTGCTGGCACTGGTCTGGTAGACGTCCTCCCAGGCCGTGTCGACCGGAAGCTCGTTGGGGATACGCTCGCTCCATTCGCCATCTTCCAGATTGTCCACCGTCGGAGCGGTTTCCTGATAGGACGGTTCCTGAATTTCGGTGTTGGGCTTTTGCTCGGCGTTGTCGGCCAGAGGGTCCGAGTTATCGAAGTCGTCGCCTTCTTCCTGGCGTTCGAGCATCGGATTGGATTCCAGGGCCTCCTGGATTTCCTGTTGCAGATCCAGGGTCGACAATTGGAGCAGACGGATGGCCTGTTGCAGCTGCGGTGTCATCGTCAGCTGCTGGCCCATTCTCAAGACTAGCGATGGTTTCATGGCAGGGGCTTAACACCTTATTCGCCGGCGCACATGCGCCATCCACTACAGAGCGCCGAAGCGCCAAACTTAAGCAAATTATATGCCTGAAACTGAAGTGTTTGCCTAGAGCGTTGTAACAATTAAAGCGTATTAAATCCTGCTTGAATCGATACAGCGCCCGCGCGTCTCTCCGGGCGCTGTCGCGTTTACAGGCGGAATTCGTGACCCAGATACACTTCCTTGACCAGATCGTTGGCCAGGATGGTTTCTGCGTCGCCTTCGGCAATCAACTGGCCGTCGTTGACGATGTAAGCGGTTTCGCAGATATCCAGCGTCTCACGCACGTTGTGGTCGGTGATCAGTACGCCGATGCCCTTGGCCTTGAGGTGGTGGATGATCTGCTTGATGTCGCCGACCGAGATCGGGTCGACACCGGCGAACGGTTCGTCGAGCAGGATGAATTTCGGTGCGGTTGCCAGAGCACGCGCGATTTCCACTCGGCGGCGTTCACCACCGGACAGGCTCATGCCCAGGTTGTCGCGGATGTGGCTGATGTGAAATTCCTGCAGCAGGCTTTCCAGCTCCTTGCGACGGCCGGCCTTGTCGAGCTCCTGGCGAGTCTCGAGGATGGCCATGATGTTGTCGGCCACCGACAGCTTGCGGAAGATCGAGGCTTCTTGCGGTAGATAGCCAATACCTGCCTTTGCGCGACCGTGCATTGGCTGGTGGCTGACGTCCAGATCGTCGATCAGCACGCGGCCCTGATCGGCCTGTACCAGGCCGACAATCATGTAGAAGCATGTGGTCTTGCCGGCACCGTTCGGGCCGAGCAGGCCAACAATCTGGCCGCTGTCGATCGACAGGCTGACGTCACGCACGACCTGGCGGCTTTTATAGGCCTTGGCCAGATGCTGAGCTTTCAGAGTGGCCATTACTGGGTTTTCTCGTCGGTTTTCTTCTTCGGCTGGATCACCATGTCGATGCGCGGACGCGACTCGGTGACCTTGCTGCCGGTGGCACGGCCGGCACTGGCGAGTTTCTTCACCGTGTCGTAGACGATTTTCTCGCCTTGGGTGATGTTGTCGTCCTTGTCGACAACCTTGGCCTTGTCGATCAGCACGACGCGGTTCTGCGCTGCGTGGTACTGGATCGTTACGCCCCAGCCTTGAACGGGTTTCTTGTCGCCGGCGGTTTGCAGTTGCTCGAAGTAGGCAAGGTTGCCCACCGAGGTCACCACGTCGATGTCACCGGCCTGAGTGCGAGTGATGGTCACGGTGTTGCCGGTAACCTTCATCGAGCCCTGAGTGATGATCACGTCGCCTTTATAGGTGGCAACGCCATTCTTGTCGTCCAGTTGGGCATCGTCGGCCTGAATGCGGATCGGCTGCTCTTGATCGTTCGGCAGAGCCCAGGCGCTCACGCTTCCCAGTGCTGCGCCCAGACTGAGCAAAATAGGGAGGGTTTTAACGAGCCTCATACTGTCCTCTTACGTTCGATAGCAGGTGTATCCTGCTTTCCTTCAGATACGCTTTCATTCCCACGCCAGTCGATACACCCCCAGCGCCGTCGATTCTAACGGGTTGCGCGGTCTGCGCATATTGCTGCTGCGGGAACACCGTCATGCGAGTCGACGTGATCAGGGTGTCGCGGTTCTTTTCATCGGTGCGCTTGACGCGTACCGAGTCGATCAACTCGACTTCGGTGCCGCCCGAGTTCACTTCGCCGCGCTCACTGGTCACGTGCCATGGGAACTCTGTCCCGCGGTACATGTTCAGGTCGGGCTTGGTCACCAGTGTGATGTCGGTCGCCTTGACGTGTTCGGCCTTGTCGGACGTCATTTCATACTGCACTTTGCCGTCCGGAAGGTATTGCAAGGTATGCGTGTTGGTCGCATACCAGTCGATAGGGGTATCTACCGACGAGGTTGGCGGTTTGTCGAGAAAGCGTTCCGGGCTGATGTTCCAATAGCCGACCGCCGCGAATATCGCGGCTATACAGGCGAAGAGCAGGAAGTTACGAAATTTTTTGCTGAACATTTTTTGGCTCACAGGTACGCGGCGTTGGCCGCATCGAGGCGGCCTTGGGCGCGCAGGATCAGTTCGCAGAATTCACGGGCGGCACCTTCGCCGCCGCGGGCCCGGGTCACACCATGGGCGTGTTCGCGGACGAAATCAGCGGCGTTGGCCACGGCCATGCCCAAGCCTGCGCGGCGGATCACCGGCAGGTCGGGCAGGTCGTCACCGAGGTAGGCGACCTGTTCATAGCTTAGGCCCAGTTGCTCAAGTAGACCGTCCAGAACCACCAATTTGTCTTCGCGGCCCTGAAACAGGTGCGCGATGCCGAGGTTTTTCGCTCGGCGCTCGACCACGGGCGTTTTACGGCCGCTGATGATGGCGGTCTGCACGCCAGCGTTCATCAGCATTTTGATGCCTTGACCGTCGAGGGTGTTGAACGTCTTGAACTCGCTGCCGTCTTCAAGGAAGTACAGGCGTCCGTCGGTAAGGACGCCGTCGACGTCGAAAACCGCCAGTTTGATCGCTTTTGCGCGTTGCAGCAGATCGGTGCTCATTACATCACTCCTGCGCGCAGCAGGTCGGAGAGGTTGAAGGCGCCGACCGGGCGATCTTCCTCATCGACAACTACCAGCGCGTTGATTCGGTGGTCTTCCATGATTTTCAGGGCTTCGGCGGCGAGCATCTCGGGTCGGGCGGTCTTGCCGTGGGCTGTCATCACCTGGTCGATGGTCGCGCTGCGGATGTCGATGCTGCGATCCAGCGTGCGGCGCAAATCGCCATCGGTGAAAATCCCGGCGAGCTTGCCGTCGGCTTCAAGAATCACGGTCATGCCCAGACCCTTGCGGGTCATTTCCATCAGAGCGTCCTTGAGCAGAGTGCCGCGTTGCACTTGTGGCAGCTCTTGCCCGCTGTGCATGACGTTTTCCACTTTCAGCAACAGACGACGACCCAGCGCACCGCCCGGGTGAGAGAAAGCAAAATCTTCAGCGGTAAAGCCGCGCGCTTCCAGCAATGCAACGGCCAGGGCGTCACCCATGACCAGTGCAGCGGTGGTCGAGGAGGTCGGCGCCAGGTTCAGCGGGCAGGCTTCTTGCTCGACGTGAACGTTGAGGTTGACCTCGGCAGCCTTCGCCAGTGGCGAGGCCGGATTGCCGGTCACGCTGATCAACTGGATGCCCAGACGCTTGATCAAAGGCAGCAGGGTGACAATTTCGTTGGTCGAGCCGGAGTTCGAGAGGGCCAGGATCACGTCATCGCGAGTGATCATGCCCATGTCGCCGTGGCTGGCTTCGGCCGGATGTACGAAAAAAGCCGGGGTGCCGGTGCTGGCCAGGGTCGCAGCAATCTTGTTGCCGACGTGTCCGGACTTGCCCATGCCGACCACCACCACACGGCCCTTGCTGGCCAGAATCATCTCGCAGGCGCGTACGAAATCGGCGTCGATATGGGGCAACAAGCCTTCTACGGCTTCCATTTCGAGGCGGATGGTGCGTTGTGCCGATTGAATCAGGTCGCTGGATTGGCTCATGTCAGAAATCGTATAGCCCGATGAAAAGGCGGCGATTATAGCGGTTATGTTGCAAAGCCTCACGCAAGTTCGTCGTGCTTTAGCATTCCCCGCGACCAAAACCCGGCAAAACGGCCTCCAGTCTCCCCCTTACCGTTGAATACAGCCCGGTACAAGCCTTGGGCGCTTGGCCTTTGCAGTGATATAGTTCGCCGCCAGTTCGGCCTGCCCGGGATGTAAGTGCTTTTTAAGTAGAGCCAGGCGTCCGAGTGAGAGGCTGCATCGCAAGGAGTTTAGATGAGTGCCGATAACGCCTACGCGGTCGAGCTGAAGGGAGTCTCCTTCAAGCGCGGTGCGCGCAGCATTTTCAATAACGTCGATATCCGCATACCGCGCGGCAAGGTCACCGGCATCATGGGGCCTTCCGGGTGTGGCAAGACCACCCTGCTGCGGTTGATGGGCGCACAGTTGCGTCCTTCCAGTGGCGAAGTCTGGGTGAACGGTCAGAACCTGCCGCAGCTTTCGCGCAGCGATCTGTTCGATGCACGCAAGCACATGGGCGTGCTGTTTCAGAGCGGTGCGCTGTTCACCGATCTCGATGTTTTCGAGAACGTCGCTTTTCCCCTGCGCGTTCATACCCAATTGCCGGAAGAAATGATCCGCGACATCGTCCTGCTCAAGCTGCAGGCCGTTGGCTTGCGTGGCGCCATCGAGTTGATGCCCGATGAGCTGTCTGGCGGCATGAAGCGTCGCGTGGCTCTGGCTCGCGCAATTGCGCTCGATCCACAGATACTCATGTACGACGAGCCGTTCGTGGGCCAGGACCCGATCGCCATGGGTGTGTTGGTACGCTTGATCCGTCTGCTCAATGATGCGCTGGGAATCACCAGCATCGTGGTGTCCCACGATCTGGCCGAAACCGCGAGCATTGCCGACTACCTCTATATAGTCGGCGACGGTCAGGTACTGGGGCAGGGCACGCCGGACGAATTGATGAACTCGCACGAGCCGCGTATTCGTCAGTTCATGACGGGCGATCCTGACGGCCCGGTGCCGTACCACTTTCCAGCGACGGATTACCGCGCAGATCTTCTGGGGAAGCGCTGATGCGCAGAATTTCATTCATAGAACGCGTACGCCGGTTCGGCGAAGCGGCGATCGACGCCATTGCGGTGTTTGGTCGTGCAACGCTGTTCCTGTTTCACGCCTTGATCGGTCGTGGCGGCATCAGCGGCGGTTTTGGCCTGCTGGTCAAACAGTTGCATTCGGTGGGCGTCATGTCGCTGGTGATCATCGTGGTCTCCGGTATCTTCATCGGCATGGTGCTGGCGCTGCAGGGTTTCAGCATTCTGTCGAGCTACGGTTCGGAGCAGGCGGTAGGGCAGATGGTTGCTCTGACCCTGCTGCGTGAACTGGGCCCGGTGGTGACGGCGCTGTTGTTTGCCGGGCGTGCCGGTTCGGCATTGACCGCAGAAATCGGCAACATGAAATCCACCGAACAGCTTTCCAGCCTGGAAATGATCGGTGTCGACCCGCTCAAGTACATTATCGCGCCGCGTTTGTGGGCCGGTTTCATCTCCCTGCCGGTGCTGGCGATGATTTTCAGCGTGGTGGGCATCTGGGGCGGCTCGTGGGTGGCTGTCGACTGGCTGGGCGTGTATGAAGGCTCCTATTGGGCGAACATGCAGAACAGCGTGAACTTCACCAGTGATGTGCTCAACGGTGTCATCAAAAGTATCGTTTTCGCCTTCGTAGTGACCTGGATCGCCGTATTCCAAGGCTATGACTGTGAGCCCACTTCCGAGGGGATCAGTCGTGCCACCACCAAGACCGTAGTGTTTGCCTCGCTGGCAGTGCTCGGCCTGGACTTTATTCTGACCGCTTTGATGTTTGGAGATTTCTGATGCAAAACCGCACCCTGGAAATCGGTGTCGGCCTGTTCCTGCTGGCAGGGATCCTGGCTTTGCTGCTGCTTGCTTTGCGGGTCAGTGGCCTGTCTCCGACTTCGACCACCGACACCTATAAACTTTATGCCTACTTTGACAATATCGCCGGTTTGACGGTCAGAGCCAAAGTGACCATGGCCGGCGTCACGATCGGCAAGGTCACGGCAATCGATCTGGATCACGACAGCTTCACGGGTCGGGTGACTCTGCAAGTGGATAAAAACGTCGACAATCTGCCGACCGACTCCACCGCGTCTATCCTGACCGCTGGGCTGCTGGGCGAGAAGTACATCGGTATCAGCGTGGGCGGGGAAGACACCCGTCTGAAGGATGGTGGAACCATTCACGACACGCAGTCGTCACTGGTACTGGAAGACCTGATCGGTAAATTCCTGCTCAATACCGTTAGCAAAGACGCCAAATGAGGAGCTTTTGAATGATCTCTACCTTGCGACGTGGACTGTTGGTACTGCTTGCGACATTGCCATTGATGGGCACTGCTGTGGCGGCGCAGTCGGCGCATGATCTGGTTCAGGACACCACGAACCGGATGTTGGCTGATCTGGCGGCCAATAAAGAAAAGTACAAACAGGATCCGCAGGATTTCTATACCGCGCTGAACACCATTGTCGGCCCTGTGGTGGATGCCGAAGGCATTTCCAAAAGCATCATGACGGTCAAGTATTCGCGCAAGGCGACGCCGGCACAGATGCAGACGTTCCAGGAAAACTTCAAGAAAGGCCTGTTCCAGTTTTATGGCAACGCCTTGCTTGAATACAACAACCAGGGCATCACTGTTGATCCGGCCAAGGACGAGTCCGGCGATCGCACCAGCGTCGGCATGACCGTCAAAGGCAACAACGGCGCGATCTATCCAGTGCAGTACACGCTCGAGAAGATCAACGGCGAGTGGAAACTGCGCAACGTGATCATCAACGGTATCAACATTGGCAAGCTGTTCCGTGATCAGTTCTCTGATGCGATGCAGCGCAATGGCAACAACCTGGACGCGACCATCAACGGTTGGGCCGGTGAAGTCGCCAAAGCCAAAGAAGAAACCGACAAAGCTGCCGTGAAGCCAGCGCAATGAAAGAGGCGGCAGTGCGTATGAGTGATGTCGATGAGCTTTTGCTCAGCGGAGTGCTGGACTACCGCACCGGGCCTGACCTGCGCAAGGAAGGGCAGGCGCTGATCAAGTCCAGCAAGGCTTCGTCGCTGGTCATCGACTGCTCGGGCGTAAAGAAGTCCAGCAGCGTCGGTTTGTCGTTGCTGCTGTGCTTCATGCGCGATGCTCAAGCCGCCGGCAAGGCTGTCAGCATCCGGGCACTGCCCGATGACATGCGCGAAATCGCTCAGGTCAGCGAGCTGACCGAAGTGCTGGCGCTACACTGAATTCGCATCGATAAAGAAGCCCCCCGTCAGAGTCCTGCCATGCGGGGTTCGCAGGCGCGGGGCTTTTTTGTATGATGTCCGACCCGTGCGCACAGGGCGCCGATTGAGGTTGAGCATGCAGGCCGTAGAAGTGAAGAGCTTCCTTGAAGGAAAGCTGCCCGGAACGTTGGTAGAAGTTGAGGGCGAAGGCTGCAATTTCCAGCTGAACGTGATTAGCGATGAACTGGCGGCGTTGAGCCCGGTGAAGCGTCAGCAGCAGATCTATGCCCATTTGAACCCATGGATCACCGATGGCAGCATCCATGCGGTCACTATGAAATTTTTCAGCAGCGCGGCCTGGGCCGAGCGCACCTGAGCCTAAGGGCGTCGAGATTCTTATGGATAAACTGATTATTACCGGCGGCGTTCGTCTTGATGGCGAAATCCGCATCTCCGGGGCAAAGAACTCCGCCCTGCCGATCCTGGCAGCCACCCTGCTGTGCGATGGCCCGGTGACCGTTGGCAACCTGCCTCACCTGCACGACATCACCACGATGATCGAGCTGTTCGGTCGCATGGGCATTGAGCCGGTGATCGACGAGAAACTCAGCGTCGAAATCGACCCGCGCACCATCAAGACCCTGATCGCTCCGTACGAACTGGTGAAAACCATGCGTGCGTCGATCCTGGTGCTGGGCCCGATGGTTGCCCGTTTCGGTGAAGCCGAAGTCGCCCTGCCTGGCGGTTGCGCCATCGGCTCGCGTCCGGTCGACCTGCACATCCGTGGCCTGGAAGCCATGGGCGCGGTAATCGACGTCGAAGGCGGCTACATCAAGGCCAAGGCGCCTGAAGGCGGCTTGCGCGGCGCGAGCTTTTTCTTCGATACCGTGAGTGTGACCGGTACCGAAAACATCATGATGGCTGCTGCTCTGGCCAAGGGCCGCAGCGTGCTGCAGAACGCCGCGCGTGAGCCTGAAGTGGTGGACCTGGCGAACTTCCTCAACGCCATGGGCGCCAAGGTTTCCGGTGCTGGCACCGATACCATCACTATTGATGGCGTCGAGCGTCTGGGTTCGTGTTTCTACAAAGTCATGCCTGACCGTATCGAAACCGGCACCTATCTGGTGGCCGCTGCAGTGACCGGCGGTCGTGTGAAGGTCAAGGATACCGATCCGACCATCCTCGAGGCGGTTTTGGAAAAACTCCGTGAAGCCGGCGCAGAGGTCACCAGCGGTGAAGACTGGATCGAGCTGAACATGCATGGCAAGCGCCCGAAAGCGGTCAATGTGCGCACTGCGCCGTACCCGGCGTTCCCGACTGACATGCAGGCACAGTTCATCTCGCTCAACGCCATTGCCGAAGGCACTGGCGCAGTGATCGAGACGATCTTCGAAAACCGCTTCATGCACGTCTACGAACTGCACCGCATGGGTGCCAAGATCCAGGTCGAAGGCAACACCGCCATCGTCACCGGTACTGAAGTCCTCAAAGGCGCGCCAGTGATGGCAACCGACCTGCGTGCTTCGGCAAGCCTTGTGATTTCGGCGCTCGTTGCCGAAGGCGATACCCTGATCGACCGCATCTACCACATCGACCGTGGTTACGAGTGCATCGAAGAAAAACTGCAGATGCTGGGCGCCAAGATCCGTCGCGTTCCGGGCTAATAGCTGCTGCATGGGCACAAGGATGTGCCCGTTGAATTCGTTTTGAGTCGAGCCGGTTGCCGGCTCGATGTGTGTCCGGCGCCGATTGCGACCGGACATGAGTACCTTGATAAGGACTGACGTTTCCCATGTTGACCATCGCACTGTCCAAGGGCCGCATCCTTGACGACACCCTGCCGCTTCTCGCTGAAGCGGGCATCGTGCCGACCGAGAATCCGGACAAGAGCCGCAAGCTGATCATCCCCACGACGCAGGCAGACGTACGCCTGCTGATCGTGCGCGCCACCGACGTGCCGACTTATGTCGAACATGGCGCGGCCGACCTCGGCGTGGCCGGTAAAGACGTGCTGATGGAATACACCGGCCAGGGCCTGTACGAGCCACTGGATCTGCAGATTGCCCAGTGCAAACTGATGACCGCCGGCAAGATCGGCGCGGTCGAGCCCAAGGGCCGTCTGCGCGTGGCGACCAAGTTCGTCAACGTCGCCAAGCGTTACTACGCCGAGCAGGGCCGTCAGGTCGACATCATCAAGCTTTACGGCTCGATGGAACTGGCACCGCTGATCGGTCTGGCCGACAAGATCATCGACGTGGTCGACACCGGTAACACCCTGCGCGCCAACGGCCTGGAACCTCAGGAACTGATCGCCACGATCAGCTCGCGTCTGGTGGTCAACAAAGCTTCGATGAAAATGCAACACGCCCGCATCCAGGCGTTGATCGACACCCTGCGCAACGCAGTGGAATCGCGACACCGCGGCTGATCTACCTGCGCGACCTTGAGCCGCGCCCGTCTATCCGCCTCATAGCCAGAATCTCAGGTGCCCAAGCGGAAACGACTGCTAAGTTAGGGCGCCTGAGTTTTTGCCATTCCTATGAGGTTCTCGCTATGACCGCACCGACTGCAATTCGCCGACTCAACGCTGCTGATCCGGATTTCGCGCATCATCTGGATCATCTGCTGAGCTGGGAAAGTGTGTCTGACGACTCGGTCAATCAGCGCGTGCTGGACATCATCAAGGCTGTGCGCGAGCGCGGTGACGCGGCGCTGGTCGAGTTCACCCAGAAGTTCGACGGTCTGGAAGTGGCCTCGATGGCTGACCTGATCCTGCCGCGCGAGCGCCTGGAACTGGCCCTGACCCGCATCACCGTGGCGCAACGCGAAGCCCTGGAAAAAGCCGCAGCCCGGGTGCGCAGCTACCACGAAAAACAGAAGCAGGATTCCTGGAGCTACACCGAAGCCGACGGCACGGTGCTGGGCCAGAAGGTCACGCCGCTCGATCGCGCAGGCCTCTACGTGCCGGGAGGCAAGGCGTCGTACCCGTCGTCGGTGTTGATGAACGCGATTCCGGCCAAGGTCGCCGGTGTGACCGAAGTGGTCATGGTCGTGCCGACCCCGCGTGGTGAAATCAACGAGCTGGTGCTGGCAGCGGCGTGCATCGCGGGCGTCGACCGGGTGTTCACCATCGGCGGCGCACAAGCCGTTGCCGCGCTGGCCTATGGCACCGAAAGCGTGCCGCAGGTCGACAAAGTGGTCGGCCCGGGCAACATCTATGTAGCGACAGCCAAGCGCCACGTTTTTGGTCAGGTCGGTATCGACATGATCGCCGGCCCTTCGGAAATTCTCGTAGTGTGCGACGGTCAGACCGATCCGGACTGGATCGCCATGGACCTGTTTTCCCAAGCCGAACACGATGAAGACGCTCAGGCGATTCTGGTCAGCCCCGACGCCGAGTTCCTCGACAAGGTTGCCGCGAGCATCGACAAACTGCTGCCGACCATGGATCGCGCGACCATCATCGAAACCTCGATCAATGGTCGCGGTGCGCTGATTCATGTGCGTGACATGGCGCAGGCGATCGAAGTCGCCAACCGTATCGCGCCGGAGCACCTGGAGTTGTCGGTCGCTGACCCGCAAGCCTGGCTCCCGCAGATCCGCCACGCGGGTGCGATTTTCATGGGCCGTCACACCAGCGAAGCCCTGGGCGACTACTGCGCGGGCCCCAATCATGTATTGCCGACCTCCGGCACTGCGCGGTTCTCCTCGCCGCTGGGCGTGTATGACTTCCAGAAACGTTCGTCGATCATCTTCTGCTCCGAGGCCGGCGCGTCGGAGCTGGGTAAAACCGCATCCGTGCTGGCCCGTGGCGAATCGCTGAGTGCCCACGCGCGCAGCGCCGAATACCGCATCATTGACGACAAGCAGGGGAACTGAGCATGAGTAAATTCTGGAGCCCGTTCGTCAAGGATCTGGTGCCTTATGTGCCGGGCGAACAGCCGAAGCTGACCAAACTGGTCAAGCTCAATACCAATGAAAACCCTTATGGCCCGTCGCCAAAAGCCCTGGCGGCGATGCAGACCGAGCTCAACGACAACCTGCGTCTGTACCCGGACCCGAACAGCGACCTGCTGAAAAACGCGGTCGCCAACTACTACGGCGTGCAGAGTAGTCAGGTGTTCCTGGGCAACGGTTCGGATGAAGTGCTTGCGCACATCTTCCACGGTTTGCTGCAACACGATCAGCCGCTCTTGTTCCCGGACATCAGCTACAGCTTCTATCCGGTTTATTGCGGGTTGTACGGCATCAAGTTCGACGCGGTGCCGCTGGACGCGCAGTTCCAGATCGATCCGGCGGACTACGCCAAGCCGAACGGCGGGATCATTTTCCCCAATCCGAACGCTCCGACCGGTTGCCTGCTGGCACTGGACGCGGTCGAGCAAATCCTCAAGGCCAGCCCGGATTCGGTGGTGGTGGTCGATGAGGCTTATATCGATTTCGGCGGCGAGACGGCCATCAGCCTGGTGGATCGCTATCCGAACCTGCTGGTGACGCAGACCCTGTCCAAATCCCGTTCACTGGCGGGCCTGCGGGTCGGTCTGGCGGTGGGGCATCCGGACCTGATCGAGGCGCTGGAGCGGATCAAGAACAGCTTCAACTCCTATCCGCTGGATCGTCTGGCGAATGTCGGTGCAGCAGCGGCGTTCGAAGATCGCGAGTATTTCGACAAGACGTGTCGCTTGGTCATCGAGAGCCGTGAATGGGTGATTGCGCAGTTGCGGGCCAAGGGCTTTGAGGTGCTACCGTCGGCGGCGAACTTCATCTTCGCCCGGCATCCGCAACATGACGCCGCAGGGCTGGCGGCCAAATTGCGTGAGCAAGGCGTGATCGTGCGGCACTTCAAGCAGGCGCGGATTGCGCAGTTCCTGCGGATTTCCATCGGCACGCCGGAGCAGAATCAGGCGTTGATCGACGGGCTCGGCGACCTCTGAACCGCTTTCGCGAGCAAGCCCGCTCCCACAGTGGATTTGTGCACGACACAGATCAAATGTGGGAGCGGGCTTGCTCGCGAATGCAGCGCCGCGAATCCTGAGCCTTACTCGTGATGTGGCTCCCCCAAAAACGTCAGCGAACTGAACAACCCTCGACTGTTCACATCAACACTGTCCTTCACCGGCACCTCAACCTGCGCGGCAATCACATTCAACCCCTCATTTCGTACCAACACCTGCGCGCGCCCGTCCTTGTCGGTCTCGGTGCTCAGCGTATTCGGCGCGCTCCGATAATCGCCGATCAACTTCACGCCCGCTGCCGGTTTGCCATCGAGCAAAACCCGTACCGGCAATGAATTCCCCGGCCCGACGGTTAGCGGATCGACCTCCGGCACAATCAGCAGTTTGATCTGATCGAGCTTGGGCAACTTCGCTCCCGGTTGATAAATCGCCAGGCTGTATTTGAACGTCTGCGTCGCTTCGATTGCACCGGGCACTTTGCTGCGACCTTCGTTGATCCACTTCTTGTCAGCCGTTTGTGACCACATCCCGTTGTTCAGCGCCACCGCCATGACCGCCGGCGTTTTCAGCGGCTTCAGGCGGGCGTGATCGGCAAGGCGCTCGACGCTGACCGGGATCATCTTGCCGCCCGCGTCATAGGCCCACGCGCCGCTGATTTTCTGGGCCTTGAAGGCATTGTCTTCGGCGCCGTGGCCGTAGATCACTTCGATGTTGCCGCGGCGTTGTTCTGTCCACAGGCCATGGGCTGTGGCTTGTGTGGCGAACAGCGCGGCGAGGATCAGGAGGGTTTTACGGTATTGCATGGTGACGTCCTTTTACAGGTTGAGTGTCAGGCTGACGGTGAAATTGCGCGGTTCGCCGGGGTTGACCCAGTAGTTGCTGTACGAGCGCTCGTCGTATTTTTCGTCAAACAGATTGTTCAGGTTCAGGCCAACGGTGACGTTGTCGCTGGCCTTGTAATGGGCCAGCAGATCGACGGTGTGATAGGCCGGTAATTCGAAGTCACTGCCTGACTCACCCGAGCGGTCACCGACATACGTAAACGCTGCGCCGACGTCCGAGCCGCGCAGGTGACCATCCTGAAATTCGTAAACACCGAGCAAACTGCCGCTGCGCTTGGCCACGCCGAGAATTCGGCTGCCAGTGGCAATCACCGCGTCGCCCTTGGTCACTTCGGCGTCGATGTAGGCAAATGCCCCGATCACCCTTACGGCATCGGTGACTTGCCCGGTCACTTGCAGATCGAAGCCACGACTACGCGCCTTGCCCATCGCACGGCTGGTGTCGGTGCCCGGGTCGAGGGCAAGGACGTTTTCCTTGTCGATGTGGAAGAAGGCGAGGGTGCTGCTCAGACGTTCGTCGAACAGTTCGTTCTTGATGCCGATTTCGTAGCCAACGCCTTCTTCCGGGGCGAAGGATTTGCCGGCGGCGTCGAGGCCGTTGTTCGGTTTGAAGGAGGTCGAGGCGTTGGCGAACAGGCCGGTATCGGGCGTCAACTGATAGAGCAGGCCGGCGCGCTGGGTGAGGGCATCGTGACTCTGTCGGCTGCTGGCACTGCGGGTTTTATCGTCGATGCGTTGGTCGAAATGTTCGAAACGCGCGCCGATCATCCCGCGCAGTTTGTCCGTGAAGACGATTTGATCCTGCAGGTTCAGTGCGTGACTTTCGACGTGTTCGAAGAAGTCAGTGCCTGAGCGTGCGCCATCGGGTTTTGGCTGACCGTAGATCGGCCGGTAGATGTCGATGGCATACGGGCTGCCGGCGAGGGTCGTGACCCGTTCGTTCTTGCGATAGTTTTCGTATTCGGTGCCGATCAGCAGTTCGTGCTGCCAGGGGCCGAGGTCGAACAGGCCGCGCAGTTCCAGTTGGGTGATGCTGTCATGCCAGTTATTGTCGCGCTCGCGGTAACGGCGGTTGACGGTGTGGCCGTCGGCATTCAGCGCACGACTTTCGGAGGCGAAGCCCCAGAGTTTGCCTTCCTTGTAGTGGCTGGCCAGGCGTAGTTTCCAGCTGTCATTGAGGTGATGCTCAAGCGTGGCCTGCAGCAGGTTGTTGTGGTTGTCGATGTTGCCGTCGTTCGGTTCACCGAGGAAGGTCGAGCGCGACACTCCACTCGATGTATTGTTCGGCGCGACAATGCCGCGATCGAAGGTGGAGCTGTGACGGACGATTTCGCTTTCTACCAATAGCGACGTGTCCGGGTTCAACTGCCAACTGATCGAAGGCGCGACGAATACGCGCTGGCTGTCGACGTGATCGCGAAAGCTATTGTTGTCTTCGACCGCGAGGTTGATGCGCGACAGCACATCGCCTTGATCATCCAGTGGCGTGTTGATGTCCAGCGCGGTGCGATAACGATCCCAACTGCCGGCGCTGGTTTGCAGGGTGCTAAAGGCTTCAGCCTGCGGTTTCTTGGTGACGATGTTTACCGTGCCGCCGGGATCACCACGGCCATAGAGGCTGGCGGCGGGGCCTTTGAGCACTTCAATGCGCTCGATATTGGCCGCGTCCGGCGTGCTTGGATAACCGCGATTGGCGCTGAAACCGTCCTTGTAGAACTCCGACGTGGTGAAACCGCGCACGCTGTATTCGTAGAGGGTCAGGCCGCCGAAGTTGTTTTGCTTCGACACACCGCCGGCGAACTCCAGTGCGCGCTCGACGCTGGTGCTGCCCAGATCCTTGAGCACGCTGGCGGGCACCACGCTGATGGCTTGGGGGATGTCGCGGATCGCGGTATCGGTTTTGGTCGCGCTGGAGGAGCGTGTGGCGCGGTAGCCCTTGACCGGGCCGGTGGGGGATTCGTAATCGGAGGTGACACTGATGGCGTCGAGTTCCAGCGGAATCTGATCTTCGGCGAAGGCCGGATCGCCCAATAAACCCAGGGGCAGACCGAGAGTCAGGCCCAGTAGAGAGGCCTTTGTTCGAGACGACATGTTATGTTGTTCCAATGGCTAAATTGAAACAATATAACATGCCTTTTGAGAATGTCTGTTATTCGCGCCATCGGCGCGAACAAAGTCCTACTGTTCTTTTTCCTGCACCGGTGCCGGTGGTGGGCGCAGGCCGATTTCAGCGGTGAGCTTGAGTTCTTTGCCGTTACGCATCACCTGAATCGTCACCTTGTCGGTGGGTTTGATCCGCGCGACCTGGTTCATCGAGCGACGACCATCGCCGGCCGGTTCGCCATCGATACTCAGAATCACGTCGCCCAGTTGCAGGCCGGCCTTCTGCGCCGGACCGTCACGGAAGATACCGGCGACAACAATCCCCGGGCGCCCTGACAGACCGAACGACTCCGCCAGTTCCTGGGTCAGCGGCTGCACTTCAATGCCCAGCCAGCCACGAATCACCTGACCGTGTTCGATGATCGACTTCATCACCTCCATCGCGAGTTTTACCGGGATGGCAAAACCGATGCCCTGCGAGCCGCCGGATTTGGAGAAGATTGCCGTGTTGATGCCGGTCAGGTTGCCATTGGCATCGACCAGCGCGCCGCCGGAGTTGCCCGGGTTGATCGCCGCGTCGGTCTGGATGAAGTCTTCGTAGTTGTTCAGGCCCAACTGATTGCGCCCGGTGGCGCTGATGATGCCCATGGTCACGGTCTGGCCGACGCCGAACGGGTTGCCGATGGCCAGCGCGACGTCGCCGATGCGGATGTTGTCGGAGCGCCCGACGGTAATCGACGGCAGGTTTTTCAAGTCTATCTTCAATACGGCGAGGTCGGTTTCCGGGTCGCTGCCGATCACACGGGCGAGGGTTTCGCGACCATCCTTCAGCGCGACGACAATCTGATCGGCACCGCTGGTGACGTGGTTGTTGGTCAGAATGTAGCCTTCCGGGCTCATGATCACGCCGGAACCGAGGCTCGATTCCATGCGCTTCTGCTTGGGCGAGTTGTCACCGAAGAAGCGGCGGAACTGCGGATCCTCAAACAAAGGATGCGCCGGTTTGTTGATGACTTTGGTGGTGTACAGGTTGACCACTGACGGTGCGGCAGTGGTCACCGCGTCCGCATAGGACACCGGCCCCTGCTGCACGCTGGTGGTCTGTGGGGCCTGTTGCAGGTTGACGTCAAGGCTCGGCAGCCCGACCCATTGCGGGTAACGCTGAATAATCAACAGAGCGATAAGCACACCGGCCAACAGCGGCCAGCCCATAAAACGTAGCGCCTTGAACATTAAGCACGTCCTGGAAAAGTTGCAGGCGGGGTCAGACCGCCCATAATGTCGCGCATTATACGAGGCCGCGCGCGCCTCTGAACGGGATATTTAGGAGTCTTTCATGGCCGTCGCCCTCAGCACCCTCGTCGAAGAAGCCGATCGTTACCTGGGCAGTGCAAAAATCGCCGACTATTGCCCCAACGGGTTGCAGGTCGAGGGCCGTCCGCAGGTGATGCGCATTGTCAGCGGCGTCACCGCCAGTCAGGCGTTGCTCGACGCCGCCGTCGAGGCCGAAGCCGATCTGGTGCTGGTGCATCACGGCTACTTCTGGAAGGGCGAGAACCCGTGCGTCACTGGCATGAAACAGCGTCGCCTGAAGACATTGCTCAAGCACGACATCAGCCTGCTCGCCTACCACTTGCCGCTGGATCTGCATTGCGAGGTCGGCAACAACGTGCAGTTGGCGCGCCAGTTGGACATCACCGTTGAAGGCCCGCTGGATCCGGACAATCTGAAAGTCGTCGGTCTGGTCGGCTCGCTGAACGAACCCGTCACTGCGCGTGATTTCGCCCGCAAGGTGCAGGACGTCATGGGGCGCGAGCCGTTGCTGGTCGAAGGCAGCGCGATGATCCGTCGGGTCGGTTGGTGCACCGGAGGCGGTCAGGGTTATATCGATCACGGGGTGGCGGCGGGTGTCGATCTGTTTCTCAGCGGTGAAGCGTCTGAGCAGACTTTCCACAGCGCCCGGGAAAACGACATCAGCTTCATCGCCGCCGGTCATCACGCAACCGAACGCTACGGCGTGCAGGCGCTGGGCGATTACCTGGCCAAACGCTTCGCCCTCGAACACATCTTCATCGATTGCCCGAACCCGATCTGACGTATCACATCGATCCAAGGTGGGAGGGGGCTTGCTCGCGAATGCGGTGTGTCATTCAAAAATGATTTCGACTGACCCTGCGCTTTCGCAAGCCAGCCCGCTCCCACAGAAGAGCGCTTGCTGCCCAAACGAGTGGGCATATTCATATGCTCTTTCGATCTAGTTGGCGTCCTGATTAGAAGAAGCTCGCTGTGCTAGGATTCCCCGCTCGAACACGGCCCGCTGGCCGTTCATAAGAAAGCTTTCGTGAGTAGCCATGGTCGACAAACTGACGCATCTGAAACAGCTGGAGGCGGAAAGCATCCACATCATCCGCGAGGTGGCCGCCGAGTTCGACAACCCGGTGATGCTGTACTCCATCGGTAAAGACTCCGCCGTGATGCTGCACCTGGCACGCAAGGCGTTCTTCCCGGGCAAACTGCCGTTTCCGGTGATGCACGTCGACACCCGGTGGAAATTCCAGGAGATGTACAAGTTCCGCGACAAGATGGTCGAAGAACTGGGCCTGGACCTGATCACCCACATCAACCCGGACGGCGTGGCGCAGAACATCAACCCGTTCACCCACGGCAGCGCCAAGCACACCGACATCATGAAAACCGAGGGCCTGAAGCAGGCGCTCGACAAGCATGGTTTCGACGCAGCGTTCGGCGGTGCCCGTCGTGATGAAGAGAAATCCCGCGCCAAAGAGCGCGTGTACTCGTTCCGCGACAGCAAGCACCGCTGGGACCCGAAAAACCAGCGTCCAGAGCTGTGGAACGTCTACAACGGCAAGGTCAACAAGGGCGAATCCATCCGCGTGTTCCCGTTGTCGAACTGGACCGAACTGGACATCTGGCAGTACATCTACCTCGAAGGCATCCCGATTGTGCCGCTGTACTTTGCCGCCGAGCGCGAAGTGATCGAGAAGAACGGCACGCTGATCATGATCGACGACGACCGAATCCTCGAGCACCTGTCCGATGAGGACAAAGCGCGCATCGTCAAAAAGAAAGTGCGTTTCCGTACCCTTGGCTGCTACCCGTTGACGGGCGCGGTGGAGTCCGAGGCTGAAAGCCTGACGGACATCATTCAGGAAATGCTCCTGACGCGAACTTCCGAGCGCCAGGGCCGTGTCATCGACCACGATGGCGCCGGCTCCATGGAAGACAAGAAACGTCAGGGTTATTTCTAAGGGGTTGTCATGTCGCACGTATCTGATTTGATCAGCGAGGACATCCTCGCCTACCTGGGCCAGCACGAACGTAAAGAGCTGCTGCGCTTTTTGACCTGCGGTAACGTCGATGACGGCAAGAGCACCCTGATCGGGCGCCTGCTGCACGACTCCAAGATGATCTACGAAGATCACCTGGAAGCCATCACCCGCGATTCGAAGAAAGTCGGCACCACCGGTGACGATATCGACCTGGCATTGCTGGTCGACGGTCTGCAGGCCGAGCGTGAGCAGGGCATCACCATTGATGTCGCCTACCGCTATTTCTCCACCGCCAAACGCAAATTCATCATCGCCGACACCCCCGGCCATGAGCAGTACACCCGCAACATGGCCACCGGTGCGTCCACCTGTGACCTGGCGATCATCCTGGTCGACGCCCGTTACGGCGTGCAGACCCAGACCCGTCGCCACAGCTTCATCGCGTCCTTGCTGGGCATCAAGCACATCGTTGTCGCCATCAACAAGATGGACCTCAAGGATTTCGATGAAGGCGTGTTCGAGTCGATCAAGGCCGACTACCTGAAGTTCGCCGAAGGCTTGAAGATGAAGCCTACCAGCATGCACTTCGTGCCGATGTCGGCCCTGAAGGGCGACAACGTGGTGAACAAGTCCGAGCGTTCGCCGTGGTACACCGGCCAGTCGCTGATGGAGATTCTCGAAACCGTGGAAGTGGCGGGCGACCGTAACTTCACCGATCTGCGTTTCCCGGTGCAATACGTCAACCGTCCGAACCTGAATTTCCGTGGTTTTGCCGGCACGCTCGCCAGCGGCATCGTGCACAAGGGTGACGAAGTCGTGGTGCTGCCGTCGGGCAAGAGCAGCCGCGTGAAATCCATCGTCACCTTCGAAGGTGAGCTGGAGCACGCAGGCCCCGGTCAGGCCGTGACGCTGACCATGGAAGACGAAATCGACATCTCTCGCGGCGATCTGCTGGTGCATGCCGACAACGTGCCGCCGGTCACCGACAGCTTCGAAGCGATGCTGGTGTGGATGGCTGAAGAGCCGATGCTGCCGGGCAAGAAATACGACATCAAACGCGCCACCAGTTACGTGCCGGGCTCCATCGCCAGCATCGTCAACAAAGTGGATGTGAACACCCTCGAAGAAGGCCCGGCGAGCGCGTTGCAGCTCAACGAAATCGGCAAGGTGAAGATCGCGCTCGACGCGCCGATCGCCCTCGACGGTTACGAGAGCAACCGCACCACTGGCGCCTTCATCGTCATCGACCGCTTGACCAACGGCACCGTCGGCGCCGGCATGATCGTCGCGCAGCCCGTGACTCACGGCACCGCGACGCACCACGGCAAACTGGCCCATGTTGCCACCGAAGAACGCGCTCAGCGTTTCGGCCAGCAACCGGCCACCGTGTTGTTCAGCGGTTTGTCGGGCGCGGGCAAGAGCACGCTGGCGTACGCCGTTGAGCGCAAGCTGTTCGACATGGGCCGTGCGGTGTTTGTACTGGATGGTCAGAACCTGCGTCACGACCTCAACAAAGGTCTGGCGCATGATCGCGTCGGTCGCACCGAAAACTGGCGTCGTGCCGCGCATGTTGCGCGTCAGTTCAACGAAGCGGGCCTGCTGACGCTGGCGGCATTCGTGGCACCCAGCGAAGAGGGGCGTGAGCAGGCCAAGGACCTGATCGGCAAGGAACGTCTGCTGACGGTCTACGTCCAGGCCTCGCCGACTGTGTGCGCCGAACGTGATCCGCAAGGGTTGTATGCTGCCGGTGGCGACAACATTCCGGGCGAATCCTTCCCGTATGACGTGCCGCTCAATGCTGATCTGGTGATCGACACCCAGTCGCTGTCGCTGGAAGAAAGCGTCAAGCAAGTGCTGGATCTGCTGCGTCAGCGTGGTGCGATCTAAGCGTTAGCTGCAAACCAAAAAGCCCGCCGATGAGCAATCATCGGCGGGCTTTTTATTTCGGGCCAACTCGGTCAACTGTGGGAGCGGGCTTGCTCGCGAAAGCGGTGGATCAGCCAGCATCAGCGTTGAATGGTAAACCGTATTCGCGAGCAAGCCCGCTCCCACAGGAATCAATGGCGGTCTGGATATTCGCGGTGCATCTGTTCCAACAGCGCATCCTTGTCCAGCCATAGCTGATTGATCCAGCCTTGAAACTGCAGGCGATATTCGCCGTCCTGGTCGTAGTTCTTGCCGATGAATTGCGGCGGGATCTTCAGCGCTTCAAAGTGCACCACGACATCCCGCACATTCCCACACAGCAGGTCCCAGAAACCCGGACGTCCGGCCGGATAGTGGATCGTCACGTTGACGATCGACTCCAGTTGTTCACCCATTGCGTCCAGTACAAAGGCAATGCCCCCGGCCTTGGGCTTGAGCAGGTATTTGAACGGCGATTGCTGTTGAGCATGCTTGCCTTCAGTGAAGCGCGTGCCTTCGACGAAGTTGAAAATCCCCACCGGATTGTTGCGAAATTTCGCGCAGGTCTTGCGGGTGGTTTCCAGATCTTTGCCTTTCTTCTCCGGGTGCTTGGCAAGGTAAGCCTTGGAGTAGCGCTTCATGAACGGAAAGCCCAGCGCCCACCAGGCCAGACCGATCACCGGCACCCAGATCAGCTCCTGCTTGAGGAAGAACTTCAGTGGCTGGATGCGCCGGTTGAGGACGTATTGCAGCACCAGAATATCGACCCAGCTCTGGTGGTTGCTGGTGATCAGGTACGAGTGTTGATAGTCCAGACCTTGCAGGCCGCTAAGGTGCCAGCGCGTGCGGCGCACCAGGTTCATCCAGCCTTTGTTGTTGCTGATCCAGGCTTGGTGGGTGTGGCGCATCAGCCAGCCGGCAATGCGCTGAGTGACGGCGAACGGCAAGGCCTTGACCAGCGCCACGCAGAACAGAAACGAGCACAGCACTATCGTATTGAGCGCCAACAGCAGCGAGGCGATCACGCCGCGCAGTGGTGCAGGTAGAAAGTCCAGCATTTACACATCCATAGGTCGGTTGGCGGCTTGGATCGCCGTGAGGGCGATGGTGTAGACGATGTCGTCGACCTGTGCACCGCGTGGCAAGTCGTTCACCGGTTTGCGCAGGCCTTGCAGCATCGGGCCGAGGCTGACGCAATCGGCGCTGCGCTGTACGGCTTTATGGGTGGTGTTGCCGGTATTCAGGTCAGGGAACACGAACACCGTGGCGCGTCCGGCGACCGGACTGTTAGGCGCCAGTTGCCGTGCCACGTTCTCGTTGGCGGCGGCGTCGTATTGCAACGGGCCGTCGATCAGCAGCGAGTGCTGTTGCTCATGGGCGAGCAGGGTGGCTTCGCGGACTTTTTCGACTTCCTCGCCTGTGGCCGATTCGCCACTGGAGTAACTGATCATCGCCACGCGCGGGGTGATGCCGAACGCGGCGGCAGAGTCAGCGCTTTGCAGGGCAATCTCGGCCAGTTCGGCGGCGCTTGGGTGCGGGTTCATCACGCAGTCGCCGTAGACCAGCACTTCTTCGGGGAACAGCATGAAGAACACCGACGACACCAGCGTGCAGCCTGGCGCGGTTTTAATCAGTTGCAAGGCTGGGCGGATGGTATTGGCGGTGGTGTTGATGACACCGGAAACCAGCCCGTCGACTTCATCCAGTGCCAGCATCATGGTGCCGATCACCACGGTGTCTTCCAATTGTTGTTCGGCCATCGGCGCGTTGAGGCTTTTGGTCTTGCGCAGGGCGACCATCGGCTCGACATAGCGCTCGCGGATCAGGTCCGGGTCGAGGATTTCCAGCCCTGGCGGCAAGACGATGCCTTGGGCGCGGGCCACGGCTTCGACGTCTTCGGGTTTGGCCAGCAACACGCAACGGGCAATGCCGCGCTCCTGGCAGATCGCCGCTGCCTGCACGGTGAACGGCTCGCTACCCTCGGGCAGGACGATGCGCTTGTTGGCGGCTTGGGCGCGCTGGATCAATTGATAGCGGAACACCGCTGGCGACAGGCGCATTTCCCGTGGCGTGCCACAGCGCTGGTGCAGCCAGTTGGCATCGAGATGACTGGCGACGAAGTCGGTGATGATTTCCGCACGCTCGCGGTCATCGATGGGGATTTCCTTGTTCAGGCCATTGAGCAGGTTGGCGGTGTCGTAGGAGCCGGTGCTCACCGACAACACCGGCAGACCGGCCTGCAAGGCACCACGGCACAAGTCCATGATGCGCGGATCGGGCAGGGTGTCGCTGGTCAGCAGCAGGCCGGCCAGTGGCACGCCGTTGATCGCCGCGAGGCTGACGGCCAGGATGATGTCGTCGCGGTCGCCCGGCGTCACCACCAGCACGCCGGGCTTGAGTAGCTCGACGGTGTTGCGCATGGTCCGCGCGCAAATGATGATTTTGCTCATGCGCCGGGTTTCGTAGTCGCCGGCGTTGAGCACTTGCGCGCCCATCAGGTCTGCCACGTCACGGGTGCGTGGCGCGTTGAGTTCGGGCTGGAACGGGATGCAGCCGAGCAAGCGGAAATCGCCGTTGCGCAGTAATGGCGAGTGCTCCTTCAGACGTGCGGCGAAGGCCTCCATGCTCTCGTCGGTCTTGACCTTGTTGAGGATCACGCCGAGAACCTTCGGGTCCTTCGGGCCGCCGAATAATTGCGCCTGCAATTCGACACGGCCGGAGAGTTCGGCGAGCACTTCGTTTTCCGGTGCCGAGACCAGAATCACCTCGGCATCGAGGCTTTTGGCCAGGTGCAAATTCACCCGCGCGGCGTAACTGGCGCTGCGGGTCGGCACCATGCCTTCCACGACCAGCACGTCCTTGCCGACGGCTGCCTGCTGATAAAGGGTGATGATTTCTTCGAGCAGCTCATCGAGCTGGCCGTCGCCGAGCATCCGCTCAACGTGGGCCAGGCCCAACGGTTGTGGCGGTTTCAGACCATGGGTGCGGGCCACCAGTTCGGTGGAGCGCTCAGGGCCGGTGTCGCCCGGGTGCGGCTGGGCAATCGGCTTGAAGAAACCGACTTTCAACCCGGCTCGCTCAAGCATGCGCACCAGCCCGAGGCTTATGGAGGTCAGACCCACGCCAAAATCGGTGGGCGCGATAAAAAAAGTTTGCATGCGAATTCTCTAAGGGTGCATGGCAATGGCGATCATCTTTCTCTGACGATCTGCCGAAATTCAGTCGCCAAGGTTATCGCTAACCGAGCCTTGTGCGCACCAACCGCAGGCAAAGGGTTGGCCTATTTTTTCAATACGTTGCGCCGGATCCAGCACCCACGCCCGAGATTGCCAGGGTGGCTGGTGACGCAGGTGCTGAGTGTGGCCGCAGGAAAGCTCGACCACCCAGTGATCCTCTTCGTCCAGATGGAAGCCCGTAATCGTCGAATCCCGTTTGTCCGGGTTGTGTTCGCTTTCGCGCGATTGCTTCGCTAAACTTCGCCTTTCTAAATTCTTATGCAAAAGGTCTCGCCCCATGCTGATCGCCGCCAATAAGGCTGTCTCCATCGACTATACCCTGACCAACGACGCTGGTGAGGTCATCGACAGCTCCGCCGGCGGCGCTCCGCTGGTCTACCTGCAAGGCGCAGGTAACATCATCCCGGGCCTGGAAAAAGCCCTGGAAGGCAAAGCTGTTGGTGACGAGCTGGAAGTTTCCGTTGAGCCTGAAGACGCTTACGGCGAATACTCGGCCGAACTGGTCAGCACACTGAGCCGCAGCATGTTCGAAGGTGTTGACGAGCTGGAAGTGGGCATGCAGTTCCACGCTTCGGCGCCGGACGGCCAAATGCAGATCGTGACCATCCGTGACCTGGACGGCGACGATGTGACTGTTGACGGCAACCACCCACTGGCCGGTCAGCGCCTGAACTTCAAAGTGAAGATCGTTGCTATCCGTGACGCCAGCCAGGAAGAAGTCGCTCATGGTCACGTCCATGGCGAAGGCGGCCATCAGCACTGATTTTCTGCGCTAAGCTTTCGAGAACTGGAGAGGCGCCTGCGGGCGCCTTTTTAGTCCGCGGCTGTCCTTGGTAGCTTCGCCAAGTGGCCGTTTCGAGTAGAACACGGGAATCCTGGAGTTCGTCATGAGTGCTTTTCACGACCTTAAGTTGACAGCCCTGGATGGTCAGGAGCTACCGCTGGCGCCCTTCAAGGGCCACGTCGTGCTGGTGGTCAACGTCGCCTCCAAATGCGGCTTGACCCCACAGTACGCGGCGCTGGAAAACCTTTACCAGCAGTTCAAAAGCAAAGGCTTCAGTGTGTTGGGCTTGCCGTGCAACCAGTTTGCCGGTCAGGAACCAGGCACCGAACAGGAAATTCAGGAATTCTGCAGCCTCAACTATGGCGTGACGTTCCCGTTGTCGAGCAAGCTCGAAGTCAACGGTCACGATCGTCACCAGCTCTACCGCCTGCTGGCGGGCGAGGGAGCGGAATTTCCCGGTGACATCACCTGGAATTTCGAGAAGTTCCTGCTCGGCAAGGACGGCCGGGTGTTGGCCCGGTTCTCGCCACGCACGGCGCCAGACGATCCGACCATTGTTCATGCGATTGAAAAAGCGCTGAGCTGAAACCTGAAAATCGCAGCCATCGCGCTGCGATTTTTTTGCCTGCCTTTTGACCCTTAATCATTCAGATCAATAGTGCTTCCGCGCTGGCGTCACTATTCATATTATCGCCGTCATATGGCTTATGCCCTGTCGATAATGTTTTCGTGGAGCCTTGTGATGCCCGTTCAAGCCCTGTTCAAACCCTTCCACCTCGGTGCCCTCGAACTGCCGACCCGCGTGGTCATGGCGCCAATGACCCGTTCGTTTTCTCCGGGCGGCGTACCGAACTCCAAAGTCATCGAGTATTACCGCCGTCGCGCAGCCGCTGGTGTCGGCCTGATCATCACCGAAGGCACCACCGTCGGCCACAAGGCCTCGAACGGCTATCCGAACGTGCCGCACTTCTACGGTGAGGCCGCATTGGCCGGATGGAAAAAAGTCGTCGACGCCGTCCATGCTGAAGGCGGCAAGATTGTTCCGCAACTGTGGCACGTCGGCAGCGTACGCCGTATCGGCACCGAGCCGGACGCCAGCGTGCCGGGTTACGGTCCGTCGGAAAAACTCAAGGACGGTCAGGTCGTGGTTCACGGCATGAGCAAACAAGACATTCAGGACGTGATCGCCGCTTTCGCTCAGGCGGCCAAAGATGCACAACGCATCGGCATGGATGGCGTGGAAATCCACGGCGCCCACGGCTATCTGGTCGACCAGTTCTTTTGGGAAGGCAGTAACCAGCGCACCGACGAATACGGTGGCAGCCTGGCCAACCGTTCGCGTTTCGCTATCGAACTTGTTCAGGCAGTACGCGCGGCGGTCGGCGAAGGTTTCCCGATCATCTTCCGTTTCTCGCAGTGGAAGCAGCAGGATTACACCGCACGTCTGGTGCAAACCCCGCAAGCGTTGGGCGAGTTTCTCAAGCCGTTGTCCGATGCGGGTGTGGATATTTTTCACTGCTCGACGCGGCGTTTCTGGGAGCCGGAGTTCGACGGGTCCGAGCTCAACCTGGCAGGCTGGACGCGTAAGCTAACGGGCAAACCGACCATCACTGTCGGCAGCGTCGGGCTCGATGGCGAATTCCTGCAGTTCATGGTCAACACCGACAAGGTCGCCCAACCGGCCAGTCTGGAGAACCTGCTGGAGCGTTTGAATAAAGAGGAATTTGATCTGGTGGCAGTAGGCCGTGCGCTGCTGGTGGACCCGGACTGGGCGCAGAAAGTGCGCGAAGGACGTGAGCAGGAGATTCTGCCGTTCAGCCGTGAGGCGTTGATGACGCTGGTTTAACGGGCGCCTTCATAGGCCCCTTCGCGAGCAAGCCCGCTCCCACAATTGAAATGCATTCCAATGTGGGAGCGGGCTTGCTCGCGAAGACGGCTCAAAGTCAGCGGTAATCAAGGCAATGTCGGCGCATTCGGCACCAACTGCTCCCCTTGGCATGCCCCACGCAAGTGACTTTCAAACTGTTCGATCACGGCCGCCCATCCTTGGCGACTCGCATGTTGCCGTGCATTCAGGCGCACGCAACGCAATGTCTCATGCGCCTCCAGCAACCACGTCGCCGCATCACAGAACGCCTCTTCATCGCCCGGCATCGCCAGTACGCCGTTATAGCCATGGCGAATATGCTGCGCCGCCGCAGCCTGATCGTAAGCCACCACGCCAAGCCCTGAAGCCAGTGCTTCGAGCACCACATTGCCAAAGGTTTCCGTCAGGCTCGGAAACAGGAACACATCACCGGACGCATAGTGCGCCGCCAACGCTTCACCGCGCTGCGCCCCAGAGAAAATTGCCTCGGGCAGATCTTTTTCCAGGGCCATACGTTGCGGCCCGTCGCCGACCACGATCAGCTTCAGATTGCGCTGTGGATAAGTGCTGCGCAGCTTTTCAAAGCAGCGTTTGAGCAAACCGAGGTTTTTTTCTGGCGCGAGTCTTCCTACATGAATCACAGCAATGTCACGCTCACCCAGCCCCCATTGCTCACGCAAAGCGTTCATGCGTTTGGTTGGGTGGAACAACTGGCTGTCCACGCCTCTGGACAACAACGCCAATCGCTCGAAATGCCGGCGCTCCAGCTCCAGTCGCTGGCTGACACTGGGCACCAGCGTCAGCGCCGAACGATTGTGAAACCAGCGCAGGTAATGCGTCAGCATCCGGGTCAGGAGACTGAGGCCGTACTGACTGGTGTATTGCTGGAAATTGGTGTGGAAACCGCTGACCACGCAAATCCCCAGACGCCGCGCCGCCCGTAACGCCGACAAACCGAGCGGGCCTTCAGTGGCGATGTACAGCACGTCCGGGCGCTGTTGCTTCCAGCGCCGCAGCAGTTTGTGCATCGACGACTGGCCCCATTGCAGCCCCGGATAACCCGGCAACGGCCAGCCACGACACAACAACACAGCATCGTCGTCACTGCGCTGCGGATCACCGCCCTGACGCGGCCGTACGAGGTCAACTTGATGGCCGCGCGCGCGCAATCCATCGCACAAGCGACCAAGGGTATTGGCCACCCCGTTGATTTCCGGTGGGAAGGTTTCGCTGATCAGAGTGATGTGTAGAGCTGTCGTCATGACCTCAGTGTCGGCTGAGGCCATGTCGCGCTTGTGACGGTCGGATGATGGATTTGTGACGGGGTCAGCGTTGGGTTACAAGGTTCTCGGCACCACGCTCACGCACCCAGAACAGTGTCGCCCCGGCCACAGCGGCCGGCATCATCAGGATGTTGACCACCGGAATCAGCAACACCAGATAAACGATCCCGCCAAAACTCATGCTCTGCCAGCGCTTCTCGCGCAGCCAGGCGAGCATTTCGTTCCAGCCCAGTTTGTGGTTGTCCGCCGGGTAGTCGATGTACTGGATCGCCATCATCCACACGCCGAACAGCAGCCACAGGGGGGCGGCGACGATGTTCACCACCGGGATGAACGAGAGGATGAACAGGCCGATGGCCCGCGGCAGGAAGTAGCCGAGCTTGCGCATTTCCCGGGCGAGGGTGCGCGGGATCATCGCGATCAGTTCGCCCCAGCTGAACGCCGGGAAGTCATCGCTGCCGCGCACGACCACTTCGACTTTTTCCGCGAGGAAGCCGTTGAAGGGCGCGGCAATCACGTTGGCGAGCATAGTGAAGGTGAAGAACACCATCAACGCCACCAGCACCACGAACAGCGGCCAGAGGATGTAGCTGAGGAAACTCAGCCAGTCGGGCAGCGACGGCATCAGCGTATCGACCCACAGGCTGAACTGATGGCCGGCCAGATAGATCAATCCGACGAACAGCACCAGGTTGATTGCCAGCGGCAACAACACGAACAGGCGCAGGCCCGGGCTGAGAACCAGTTTGAGGCCTTCGCGCAGGTATTGCGGGCCGGACAGAACAGGGGCGGGCATAAGGGGCTCCGAGCAAGGGAAAACGCGCCGACCTTACCGACTTTGCAAGATGTGCGAAAGCGCGGCAGAGCGATCGACATTCACTGTAACAAAGACGTCCATCTCGTCAGTGGGTCGGCATAGAGACCACCTATGAGCTGGATTGTTAAACCGTATTTCCTTAATCTTGCCCCCCTCGATACGCTGCACCCAACTTTTTACAGGACTGTCGAGCTCAAGCCTTCCCCAAGGTTTTCCACGGTCCTTTTTTATTCCCGCCGGCAGTCCGGCGAACCGTGCCAGTTTTTCGGCCCGGTCAACAGGAGCAGGTCATGTCTGAAGTCCGTCATTCGCGAGTGATTATTCTCGGTTCCGGCCCTGCCGGTTACAGCGCTGCGGTATACGCGGCCCGTGCCAACCTCAAGCCACTGCTGATCACCGGCATGCAGGCCGGCGGTCAACTGACCACCACCACCGAAGTCGACAACTGGCCGGGCGACGTCCACGGCCTGACCGGTCCTGTGTTGATGGAGCGGATGCGCGAGCACGCCGAGCGTTTTGAAACCGAGGTCGTGTTCGACCACATCAACGCCGTTGATTTCGCTTCCAAGCCCTACAGCCTGACCGGCGACAGCGCGACCTACACTTGCGACGCCCTGATCATCGCCACCGGCGCCAGCGCTCGTTACCTGGGCCTGCCATCGGAAGAAGCGTTCATGGGCAAAGGCGTTTCGGCCTGCGCGACCTGCGACGGTTTCTTCTACCGCAACAAGCCTGTTGCAGTGGTTGGCGGCGGCAACACCGCTGTTGAAGAGGCGCTGTACCTGGCCAACATCGCCAGCACTGTGACCCTGATCCACCGCCGTGAAACCTTCCGCGCCGAGAAGATCCTGATCGACAAGCTCAACGCCCGTGTGGCCGAAGGCAAGATCATCCTCAAGTTGAACGCCAACCTTGACGAAGTGCTGGGCGACAACATGGGCGTGACCGGTGCGCGTCTGAAGAACAACGATGGCAGCTTCGACGAGATCAAAGTCGACGGCGTGTTCATCGCCATCGGCCACACGCCGAACACTTCGCTGTTCGAAGGCCAGTTGACCCTCAAGGACGGTTATCTGGTAGTGCAGGGCGGCCGTGACGGCAATGCCACCGCAACCAGCGTCGAAGGTGTCTTTGCCGCCGGTGACGTGGCTGACCACGTTTACCGTCAGGCCATCACCTCGGCCGGCGCCGGCTGCATGGCGGCACTGGACACCGAGCGTTACCTGGACGGTCTGCAGAACGCTTCGTTCTAAGATCGCAGGCACAAAAAAACCGGCTTCGCAGACTGTGTGAAAACCTAGCAATCTGCGCAGCGCTCAATGAAAATGCTCCGTATCGAAAGATACGGAGCATTTTTCGTTATGGCTTACATCCAAGGAGAGTCTCGCAGCCAGACCAGCCT
>NZ_CAXAOQ010000032.1:0-90430 GCF_963970575.1 Pseudomonas sp. EA_65y_Pfl2_P74 | reverse complement strand
GTCAGTATTTCGATGGGGAAAGCGGGCTGCATTACAACCGGCACCGGTATTACGACCCACGGCTGGGCAGGTATCTGACACCGGACCCGGTGAAGTTGGCGGGTGGGTTGAATCAGTATCGGTATGTACCGAATCCGACGGGGTGGGTGGATCCGTTGGGGTTGAGTTCCAATTGTCCGCCGCCGAAGAACCAGGGTTGTGAGCTGCCGGGTGGGGTTGGTGGCGCTAAGGTCGATGAGGGTGAACCACAATTACCGGACTTGATTCATGGCGTTGACCCACATTCAGTGAAGCGAACGCATGCAATTATGGGAAAAAAATCAACTAAACACGTCGAAAAAATAAGGGATCAAATGCGAGCAGGCGGCTACGATGTCAGCTATCCCATAGACGTAGCAGAACATCAGGGCAACTTCTATATTCTGGATGGACATCACCGTGCAGCAGCTGCAAAACAAACAGCAACGCCTATAACTATAAAACTGATCACAAACATCAGAGAGCACAAAGGAGAGCTCAATACGATCGAAGAAGTCATTGAATCAGCTAACAATGTCGGACACGACCGATTGGAGCATCACAGAAGAAGATGAAAAAAGACGATAAAAATCTTGGGGATCTGATAACTGACTTTCTTTCAAAAGTTGAAAGTGGAACAGAACTACTACAAAAAAAATTTGGCACTCGGAATATTTTAAGACTTTGGCGGAGCAAGCAAATCGAACGCTGCGGTGAAATAACTGATGAAATTCAGTATGAACTACACGGCATAGGGTGCGCCATTCACTTCCCATCAGAATCAGTGGACTTTGATTATGGTTCGGATAACAGAATCGACGGCTTTGATGTATGGCGCCTTTACATTTACGCTAGCGATAGGCCATCTAAATATAAAAAATACTGCGACAAAAAAACAGTTGAAAAGGAATTTCAAGAATACATCGCATCAGGTCGAATAGAAAAAATGTCGACATCAGATAACCTTTACGTACTCGTCAACCCTGACTTAACTGCCAAATAACAATATTTTTTGTCGGTTTGCTTTCGTCCGCCTTTACGTCTGTTTTACCGACCGTGACGTCGCGAGCAAACCGATCCGAATCAAAGGGCCTGAAGTACAGGCCCCGGATATTTAAATTCAGTGTGCTGCCGTTCTCGACTCTCAAGACAACTTATTGCTCATCCTCATCCTCCTCAGACTCCATATCTGCCTCATCCGAATCATCCAACGGCACCGTCGCATCATCCATCAGCGACCCCGGATCCTCATTCCCCGGATCATTGATATACGGCAGCCCACTCGGGCCTTTCTCTTCCTTGCCTTCAGTTTCGGGAGTCATGGCAAACCTCATGAATTCGGGGGAGTCTATGACGTTCGAAAAGCCCCAGGGCCAATCGTTCCAAAGACTGACCAGCAGAAACGAGAAACCCGGCACACGGCCGGGTTTGTGTTGAATCGTCAATCAATGATGTCGGTTTTTATGTTTGTTCTTATGTTTATGACCACCACCGGAATGAGACTTCCCACCATCGTCACCCAGATTATTGCCGACCGCACCACCCGCCGCGCCACCCAATCCTGCACCGATGGTTGACCCCGCGGAACCACCCAGGCTGTTACCGATCACCGAGCCGCCGGCTGCGCCGAGGCCTCCGCCAATGGCGGCTTCCGTACGATTGCGTTTATTCGCCCCGACGGCACTGCCCGCCGCGCCGCCAACGCCCGCCCCCACAGCCGCGCCTGTACTCCCGCCGAGTTGCCCGCCGACCACGTTGCCCAACGCACCACCCAGCCCGCCCCCTACAGCCGCCGTACCGTCGCCGGCAGCCATTACGCCTTGCGAAACCAGCAATCCGAAAAACAGTGCAGATAATGACAGTCGCATATGAACCTCACAGTTCCCGAATCGGGATAATCCGCCCCAAAGAGGGCCTATGTGAGATTGGAGCCGCCTGCGGAACAAACGTTCACCAACGAAAAAGCCCGATGGGGTGCACCGGGCGTTTAGGTGGAACAGGATTAAACCTATTTCAGGACGAAGACAGACGATCAGTCTCAGTGACGCTTGTGACCTTTCGACAGATTGCTGCCCACCGCACCGCCAGCCGCCCCGCCAAGACCTGCACCGATGGTCGCACCGTTCCTGCCACCGAGGCTGTTGCCGATGATCGAACCGCCGGCCGCACCGACACCGCCGCCAATGGCTGCTTTGGTCCGGCTGCCTTTACGCGCCGCCATTGCACTGCCTGCGGCGCCTGCCACGCCAGCACCAATCGCTGCACCATTGCTGCCGCCCATTTTCTGGCCGACCACATTACCCAGAGCGCCACCCAGGCCACCGCCGAGCGCAGCTGTGCCATCTCCAGCAGCCATCGCACTTTGAGCGACCAGAAGCCCAAGAACCAGAGCAGGCAGTGTTAAACGCATGACAAAAACCTCAAAAAACGCGATGAAAAAATTGGCCGGCATTCAATGCTGTCGGCACGCATTCGGCGCCGATTGGACAGCGATTTCGCAAAAGGTTTTATCGCAGGCAAAAAAAAGCCCGCTGGGGAGACGGGCTGGAGACTTGCTTTCTAACGGATGGCTTCACCCTACTTTGATAGACGTGAAAAGTTTGTGAAAGCATTGCCAAGCCACCCGTCATCTGTAGGAAATTTCCAGCCTACTCGTCAGACGCAAAAAACCCCGCTTGTTGGCGGGGTCGCTCGCTGCAGACTATTTTCGGGCACGAGTCGCGACCCTGGGCAGGAACTTCGCCTTCGGCCCTTTGGGTGCCGTGGACTTGATCTTGCCGATCTGAACCGGATCCTCGCCAAAGCCAGCCTGATAATCGGTCTGGCCGCATCGTACACAATTGTTCAATGGAAACTCAGCACCATCGTCTTCGATATACGGATCAGTCATACCTTCGCCCCTGAGAAATGGGTCGACACCAGCAAAGCGCTTTTGCCTGAAAAAATATCGACCTCCAAGACTTTTGAGACTAGCTGGTCATTCCTGGACTTGCGGTTCAGATCGACCCATGCCCGACGAGCGGCCTACACCCACTGACAACAACTTGAACACGGTGACAGCGAAATCTATCGGCCACCGAGTTTGGGCCGATAATCAGCGCAACTTGACCGCTGTCCCTGTTGCGAACACCACAACCATACCGCCCTTGCCCGCAGGCATGCTGATCTCGAAGTCCACTCCAACCAAAGCGTCCGCCTGCAAGGCACGCGCTCGTTCCTTGATCTCGTCAGTTGCCTGGATACGCGCCTCTTTCAACGCGCGCTCCAGGGTCTGGGAGCGCCCACCAAAAAAATCCCTCATCCCCGCGAACATGTCGCGAATCACGTTTACGCCCTGCACGGATTCGGCACTAACGACATCCAGATAAGCCGTTATCTGACGCCCCTCAATTGAGGGCGTGGTGGTGATAATCATCCGATCAATCCTTGTCATACTTGAAAAAAAGCGATTATCAACTGAGTCGAGCTTGAGCGCTTGCTCTGTTGATCATCACGCCTAATGCTAGGTCACGAGAAAAGTCGCTTGGATCATAACCCCTGCCTTTGCTGCCTCAGAGATATACAAAGCCGAGAACAAACCTAAAGAAGCCGGGCGCCAAGGCACTATCCTAGGTGGTGGGGCCGCTGGTGGCGCGTTGGCTGGACAGAGCATCTCGATGCTATGCGGCCACGCGCTTTCAACTTTGCGCAGGTACTGATCAATCATCGCTTTGGCAGTGGCGCCCTTGCGGCTTGCCCGCTCGATCGCACCAGGCTCATCGAGTTCCGACTTACGCGCCTACGCCTGCGCAGCCTGTTTTCGGGCGAAGGTCTGGCTCTCTTGGTAGACTTGCACCCCATCACGCTTGATGCGGATCTGAGCGGTGTAGCTCACAGACCCATCCGCCAGTTTTCTTGCCCTGATAGCTGCCATATCGAAAGTGGTACGCGTCAGTTTTGAAGTGGTACATCGTACCACCGAGACCTGAAAAACGCCTGAAAACGCCCTAAAACACGCCGAAAACACGTTGAGTAAAATGGTACAGAATCAGAGCCTTAGCCCAGTAAAACCAATGCCTACGCTGTCTCGCCGCTTCAGCGTGGCCCCGATGATGGATTGGACTGACCGCCATTGCCGGTTCTTCCTACGCCTGCTGTCGAAGAACGCCCTGCTCTACACCGAGATGGTCACCACCGGCGCGCTCCTTAACGGCGATCACGAACGTTTCCTCCGTCACAACGAAGCCGAGCATCCGCTGGCGTTGCAGTTGGGCGGTAGCGTTCCGCTGGATCTGGCCGCTTGCGCGCGGATGGCCCAGGAACACGGTTATGACGAGGTGAATCTCAATGTCGGCTGCCCAAGCGATCGTGTGCAGAACAACATGATCGGTGCGTGCCTGATGGGGCATCCGCAACTGGTGGCCGATTGTGTGAAGGCGATGCGCGATGCAGTGTCGATTCCGGTGACGGTGAAACATCGGATCGGGATCAATGGGCGCGACAGTTACGAGCAGTTGTGTGATTTCGTCGGGACGGTGCGGGATGCCGGGTGTACCAGTTTTACAGTGCATGCGCGGATTGCGATTCTGGAGGGGTTATCGCCGAAGGAAAATCGCGACATCCCGCCGTTGCGCTATGACGTTGCCGCGCAGTTGAAGGCGGATTTTCCGGCGTTGGAGATTGTACTGAACGGCGGGATCAAGACGATAGAGGCTTGCCATGAGCATTTGCAGACCTTCGACGGGGTGATGCTAGGGCGTGAGGCTTATCACAATCCGTATTTGCTGGCGGAGGTGGATCAGCAGTTGTTTGCTAGTTCAGCGCCGGTGATCAGCCGCGCTGAGGCGCTGGCGCAGTTGCGGCCTTATATTGCCGAGCATTTGCAAGCCGGGGGCTCGATGCATCACATCACGCGGCATGTGCTGGGCTTGGGCACCGGGTTCCCGGGGGCGCGCAAGTTTCGTCAGTTGTTGTCGGTGGATATTCACAAGGCCAAGGATCCGCTGGCGTTGCTGGATCAGGCGGCGGAGTTGCTTGAAGGCCGTTGATGCCCTCCCCTCAAACTGGCCAGGCGAGCTGATTCGCCTGGCTTGATCCTCATCCCGCCGCTGCCGCCGTCCAGTTCACCCAGCCGAACAGCCACGTTGCCAGTATCAGCAAGCCAAACGCGATCCGATACCAGGCGAACGCGGCGTAGCTGTGGTTGGCGATGAACTTGAGCAGGCCGCGCACGGCGATCATCGCGAAAACAAACGCAGTAACGAAGCCGAGGGCGAAGACTGGCAGGTCACTTTGCTGAAACAGGTCGCGGTACTTGTAGCCAGAGTACACGGCGGCGCCGACCATGGTCGGCATGGCGAGGAAGAACGAGAACTCGGTGGCGGCTTTGCGCGACAGACCGAACAACAGGCCGCCGATGATGGTCGAGCCGGAGCGCGAGGTGCCTGGAATCATCGCCAGGCATTGTACGAAACCGACCTTTAGCGCGTCAGACCAGTGCATGTCGTCGACGTGATCGACACTCACGACGTGATTACGCTGTTCGGCCCACAGCATCACAACACCGCCGACGACCAAAGCCACAGCGACGGTGATGGGGTTGAACAGGTATTGATGGATTTTGTCAGCGAACAATACTCCCAGTACAACGGCGGGGAGAAAGGCGATCAACAAGTTGAGGGTGAAGCGCTGAGCATTACGCTCAGTGGGCAATCCTTTGGCGATGGCGAAGATCTTCGGCCGGAACTCCCAGACGACGGCAAGAATGGCCCCCAGTTGAATAATGATGTTGAAGGCCATCGCACGTTCGCCGCCGAAATCCAGCAAGTCGGCGACGATAATCTGGTGGCCGGTACTTGAGATAGGCAGGAACTCGGTCAGGCCCTCTACCGCACCTAATATCAACACCTGGAAAAGGGTCCAGAAATCCATTAATCCTCCGTCAGAGTGCTCGTGGCGAGCGACCCGTTAAAACTGCACTCAGAAATTGAGTATCGGTATTGAAACAATTGCCGTATCGTCCCATTGCTGAGTAGGCGACGCAGAATATGCCTTATCAAAAGACACACTCAAGCCATGTTAGTAATCGTCCGCGTACGAACTACTCGAAAAATATTCAGGCACTTTAATAGAAAAAGTTTGCCAACCGGGAAAAGTGTGATCAATATCACACTCTCTTCGATGGCTAGATAATGGCAAAAGGACACAGGCCAGTAATGGCCACTGATTCAAAATAGTGGCACAATTTCATATTGCCACCATCTGGCAGCTAGTTCAGCACCTCGAGAAAATCAACTAAAAGCATGGAATGCTTAATTATTGTTATAAAACTCGGGAGCCACGTCTAAAAATCGCGTGAATGTTACCAATTGTCAGTCACAGATGAGAATTAGTGCTTTAACATCCCGATGTCAGCACTTAATTCGAGTCAATGCATGATGCTCTCAGGGAACTTGGCGACTAGAAGTCCGCGCCCGACAAACGACGAACCCGGCGTTCTCACTCTGGGTCGAACCCGTGGCGTGGCTGAACACTTTAGAGCGCTGATCGCCCGGCACATACGAAGCGATATGGCACTGGATGCCAACGCCTACACTAGTTCATATGAGCAGAATGAACACCCTGGTTCGTATCGAGCCATCTTCATTGTCATCGACAGCCCCCAGGCTCTTGAAGAGAATCTTGCGCTGGTGGAGAGCCTGCGCACTGACAACTTGAAACCTATCATTTGTGCGGTCATCACCGGTCGCGGCGCCTTCAACAAGATCAAGTATTTTCTAGCCGGGGCGGACTTTTGTATCAAGGTCAACACTCCTTGCGACGATGGCGCCGAGTCACTTGGCGAATTCTTCAACAGTGAAGAATGGCAAAGAGAAGTCAATCTGACACTCGACCCCACTCGTATCTGCCTGATGGATACCAGCAAGAAGCTGGATATTTCTTTCGCTGAAATGAAGATCCTGGAAGCCTTTGCGCAAACCAGTAATCACATCCTCAGCCACGATGAAATCGCCGATATCATGGGGCTCAATACCAATTTCTACGATCCCAGGGCGCTGGAAAAATCAATCAGCCGCTTGCGTGGAAAAATCAAGGACATGTATGGTACGAACGCGATTCAGAGCATCCGCGGCTACGGCTATCGCCTGATGCGCGGTCTGATATCGACTGCCTGACTCAAGGGCACCCTCCCTTTTGCATACTTACGAAGGATCGTCTGATGCAACCATATAGCTCTAGTTATACCTCACGCCTACTAATAACAAAGCGCTTGAATGAGCACGCCAACATAATAATAAATTCAACAACATAGCAGCAGATCGAGTGGAATTCATCGAGAGCTATCATTGGGCCCAGACCCTGCCTATCGATTACTTCCAAGGAAGTCATTGCTCGCCTGCCGATTTATCTTTTAGCCATTTTTGGTGTGTATTTAGGAGAGAGACATGGAAACTAGTACAACCCTCCCAAGAAAATATTTTGTTGTCGTGACTCACAGTACAAGTTCTCAGCGTGAACTTGAGAGCATGCTGTCCAGCAAGCGCTTCAATTCGTTTGGTACGTCTCAGGCACAAATGTTTATTGAAGGTGCTACTTCGCCCTCTTCCGCCCCCATGCTGATGGAGTTCACCTACGCAAACGGCACCCGAAGAAACGTCGCCCGCACGATTGAACATGACACACAGCGAATATTGGCCACTCTTGAGTCCGAATGGCTGGCTGCACAGTCGGCGAATCCATTTCACAGCGTTCCGGCAAACACGCCTCCAGTCATCATGGACGACACGCCTTGCAGCGAAACCTGGCATCTTGATGATGATCAGGGCGCACTGAGCAAAGAAGGCGTCGAAATCAGTCTGACTGGCCTGGAAACAGCATTGGTCAAGAAAATGCTTAACCATGAAGAGCGTGTTGTCAGTCGCGATGACCTGATCCTCAGCATCGGCCGAGAGCCGGAGCAGTATCGCGGCCTGGAGATGTGCCTGAGTCGCCTGCAAGACAAATTCAAAAGCGCCAGCAAGGGTGAGCGATTGTTCCGTGCCGTAAGAAATCGCGGTTATTGCCTCATCCAGGAAATCGTCGCGTAAACACGGCGACCGCTCCATACAAAGCAAACAGATAACAGTGCGATTACAAAAACAAGAAGAGCACTCTGTTTGACTTTACCTCCCTTCGCCAAATAAGACATCCCTGCCTCCACCCGACAACAGTAACAAAAACGACATCACCTATTCACCCCCTCCTCCACGACCTTTTCTAACACCCCTCTATTTAATTATTAAAGAGTTGGCACTATGCCACCTTGTTAGAACTCGTCAGACACCATCCCCGACAATAACTTAGTCTATTGATTGACGACAGTTCGGCCTATCGACGTTGTTACCTCAGGACACTCGTTAAAACAAAAACAATAACTCTGACTAACAACTCGGTTTTCAACTGTTGAAACCTGAATGGACGTCTTTTGGGGATATCGTATGGATCTTTCTCTTAGTATCAATCGAAGCGCAGGCCTCAAAGGACTGACCTTTTGGGGCCAATGGGCGCTGGCACAGGGCTTTGTTGTAACGCTGTTGTTCATGCTCGCTGAACAGCACACCGGTACCGTGGCGTTCTACTACCGAATGTGCGCAACGCTGGCGGTATTGGCCTCGGTCCCGGCTTACACGTTTAGCGGCGTTTATCGCAAACGCGACAATTACCTGACCGGGTTGGGTCGGCTGTTGATGGGCTGGTCCATGACCATGGCGGCGCTGGCCTTCATCGCCTTTGTCTGCAAGGCCGATGAACTCTTCTCACGACAGGTGATTCTGAGTTGGGCGGTGTATGGCTTCCTGGGTCAGGCACTGCTGTACGCGCCGCTGCATGCGTTTTCGAAGTTCTATCAGCGCTCACGTAAAAGCGAGCACAAGACCCTGATTGTAGGAACAGGCGAACTGGCACTGGGCTTGGCGAAGAAGCTCAACCAACTGGAGAACCTGCCGTTGGTGGGTCTGGTCAGCAACGGTGATCTGCCGGCCCTGGACTCGGACGCACCGCGCATCGTCGGCGCTCAGGAAGAGTTGCTGACGCTGATCGAGGCCCATGACATCCGCCGCTTGTACATCACGCTGCCGCTGTGCGAAGCGGCGAAAATCGAAGCGATGTATGTCGATTTGCTGGGGGCCAACGTGGACGTTGTCTGGGTGCCGGATCTGAACAGCCTGACGCTGCTCAATCACTCGGTGAAAGTCGTGGACGGTCTGCCGGCGATCTACCTGAACGAGAGCCCGCTGACCAGCCGCCCGACGGCGGCCCTGAGCAAAAGTCTGATGGAGAAAAGTGTGGCGCTGCTGGCCATCATCCTGCTGAGTCCGGTGCTACTGGTCATTGCGCTGGCGGTCAAACTCAACTCGCCCGGCCCGGTGTTCTTCAAGCAGGATCGCCATGGCTGGAACGGCAAGGTGATCAAGGTCTGGAAGTTCCGCTCGATGCGTATGCACGATGACCATGAAGTGAAACAGGCCAGCCGTAACGACTCGCGTATTACGGCGGTCGGCCGCTTTATCCGTCGCACATCGCTGGACGAGTTGCCGCAATTGTTCAACGTGCTGCAAGGGCATATGGCCCTGGTGGGGCCGCGTCCCCATGCTGTCGCGCACAACCATTTTTACTCGGGGAAGATCCTTGCCTACATGGCGCGTCACCGGATTAAACCGGGGATCACCGGGCTTGCTCAAATCAGCGGCTGCCGAGGCGAGACGGACACCATCGACAAGATGCAAAAGCGTGTTGAGATCGACCTGCAATACATCAATAGCTGGTCATTGTGGCTGGATCTGAAGATCCTGGTGAAGACACCGTTTACACTGCTGTCGAAGGATATTTACTGAGGTTGAAGGCTTAACACCGCGAGGGGACGAAAGTCCCCTTTTTTGTGCCTGTTGTTTTTTTTGGGGGGGGCAGGCGACATCGATGTTGAATGTGCCGACGCCTTCGCGAGCAAGCCCGCTCCCACAGGGATTCTCGGCGGGCAGCGGGGTTGGGGTTCGGCAGATAACACGGTGGGAGCGTGGCTTGCCCGCGATGGCGGTGGGTCAGGCAACATTAATGCTGGATGTGCCGACGCCGTCGCGAGCAAGCCTGCTCCACAGGGGTTCCCACCGGTTTAGCGAGGGTTACTCGGTGATCTTCTCGAAGTTGCGATAGAACATGTCCCCTTCCCGGCTATCGGTCATTGAGTGCAATTGATAGCTGCGATTGAGCCTTGCGCCACCGTCACGAGTCAGTGGCGCCCACACCAGGTTGGCGCGGCGCATGGTGGACATGCTCATCATTTCGTCGAACGGAATGGACAGGTAGATGCCTTTGTCGAAGCTACCTTCACCGTACTCGGCACTGCCGGCGGTGGTGATCGTCGCCCAGGCCCCAAAGCGTACGCCGTTGAAAAACTCACGCGAGATGTCCAGCGTGCCGCCCCAGTCGCCGGCCAGGTATCGGCCGACGCTGACGGCCGCCAGCGTGTCGTAGGGCAGGTCGGTGTAGCCCGTGATGTGCCCGGTCACTACCGAGTAGTCACGCAGCGCGAAGCCCTGATCAAAATCGCGCTGACGCACGTAGTTGAGATCCGCTCCCACCGACCAACGCTCACCCGTCGGACGGAACAGTACTTCCCCGCCAACCCCGGCAAACATCGACTCCAGATACCCGCCGTACACCATGCCATACAGGTCTTTATCCAACTGTTCGGCATGGCTGACCTGGAACAACGGCATGGTCACTTCGGAGGTGGTCAGGTATTGACGTAAATCCGTGCGCACGCGCGGCAAGCCGCTCGGCGCATCGTAGGAAAACTTGTCGAAGTTGTTCGCCAGGTTGGCGCTGAGCAGGCCGCTCCACCAGGTGTTGCGGTTGAAGCGGTATTCGGCGTCCGCATCGGCACTGAACTGATAGAGCAAACCATCGGGGCCGCCAACGTTCTGTTTGAAGCCCAATCCAACGCCATAACTGAAGTGCTGCGGTGCTTCGGTGTAGAGAGTCTTCTCGTTGCGCGGCATCGCCGGGTTGATCTCGGTGGTGCGGTGCAACGACTCCAGCGGCTCTTCGTTGTTGATCACTTCACGGAAGGTCTGGCGCGGTACGCTGGTTTCTTCCAGCGGCAGGTCGTAGCGTTTGTTGACCAGGGTGAACCAGTCGATGTCGTCGTTGACGCTGTTGTCGAGAACCCGGCTCGCACGGCCGACCGCCTTGGACGAATGGAAGTAGCGCTGTTGCTCGCCATACACGATCAACTCGCGATCGCGCTGGCTGATGCGCTCGACCTTATAGCCGGCATTCTGCTGCAGGCGTTGCGACACGTCGGCCCAATTGACCTGTTCCATCGACGTGGTCGGCATTTTTGCCGGCAACGGCTCTGGAGTGGGATCGTACGTTTTGGCCGGGGCTTTGCGGCTGACGAAATTGGTGTGGAACGTCACGCCAAACATCGCTGTATTACCACGCTCCCACGCTGCACTGAGGTCGATCGAATCGGTGACCTTGAACACCGCACCGAGGTTGATCGGCGAGTCCTGTTTGATCACGTTGTCCTTCGGTTCGCTTTTGTAATCGTTGCCTTCGTATTCGAGTTTCAGGCTGAGGCGATCCCAGGGCGTCTGGTAGCTCACGCCGCCAAAAAGCGAGGGGCTGCCGCGAAAGTACGAACCGGCGTTGACGTCACCAGTACCTTCAGTTGCCGGGCGGGTTTTGAAACGGTCATCGGCGTAGCCCAACGGGTTGTCGAAGTCGCCGCGATTGCCGATATAGCCCCACGCGATACCGGCGCTGAAATCGAAGTTGTCGTAGCGCTTGTTGGCGACGAAAAACTCACTGGAGAACAAACCCGTACCCCCGATATCCCGGAAGCCCAGCGCCACTTCGGGCGCCCAATGACTCTCCTGCCACAGCCGGACCTTGGCGTCGACCGCCTTATCCTTATAGCTCTGGCTGCCACTCAGCGCCTCGGAGCCGTATGGCCGGTTGGTGATTGCGGTGTAGCGAAAGGAACCTTCGAGCCAATCGAGCGGCTGCAACGAAACGCTGTAGCGGCTGTAAGGCTCGGTGCGGTTGGCGTTGACGCTCAACTCGCCGGCCGGCGCCATGCGCGCCGTCGGCGTTTGCAACAGCCCCGTGCCACCGAAGTCATTCTGGGTAATGCGCGGCTCGGCATGAACCAACCCGCATGGCAATAACAACACAGCTGCAAACCGTAAATTCAACGAACCACCTCAACCAACTGCGTGGCAATCAATTCAGCCAACTGCTGATTCAGCTCAGGAACAGGCGGATCAAGATCATCATTTTTTACCGGTACAAAAATCTTGCTGCCGGCAACGGGAAGCTGGCCGCTTTCGCGATTCCAGTGGGCAATGCCAACGCGCCGCGAAGTGCCGTTGGGCTGGATCAGCCACAGATAGTCGGCCTCGGCGTCGGCCAGAATCGTGCAGTCTTGCAGGTAGTCGCGAGCCTCCTGCAAGGGCTGATACGGCAAGTGGCAAGGCTCGGCGACTGCACCAAGCACTTCAACTTCGTCGACCCGCTTCGGGTAGATCAGCCGATCACCGTTGTCGAGACGAATGTTGCGCGCAAAGCCAACTTCCAATGCCACCGGATCAAGATCGGCGATCTGCCGGCCAGTGACCGGCATCTGCCGAACGTCCTCGATCAACCGCGCAGCCAGCGCTGCGCGACCCGGTCGATCGAAGAGCAAGGCCATACGCCGCAACACATCCAGATCAAACAGCACACCGGCCTTGAGCCGCGCCTGCTCTTGCAGCAGTGACTGACGCAGCAGCACACCCGCCAGCCAATAACCCTCGGCATTGGGCACGGCCTCGTTGATCACATCGAGCAAGCGCCCATTCGCCGGCAACTCGACCGGCCCGGGATTGGCGACATCGCCACTGACGGTGACGGCGGCGTGGCTCATTGCGCTGATCAACATCAGACTCGCCGATAACATACCGAGCCGCTTCACGGGATGTGCCTGCGGTCAGGCGTCAGTTGCACAATCTTCACGCGTAACTGCGAGGTCAGTTGTTGCTCGCTCTGCATAATGAAACCGTCACGCGGATCGACCCAATAACGATTGGTCGCCCGCAGGCCGATGGCCGGGGCATCAATCTGCTCATCGACACGCAGCACGGTGTAGTCCTTATCAAGAATTCTGAGGGTTTGCGTGGATCGGCGGGAGAAGCGGCTGTTGACGATGACGCCGACCTCCTGGCCTTTGTAGAGGTCGATCCAGCGCCGCGTGGTGTAGCCGTCCGCAACCTGATGCAGGCCTTGTTTGAACGGCGAATCGTCGGACTGACGCATGCCATCCAGATCGCCCTCCAGGCCCAGGCCAACGCTGCGCACGGCGAGGCCGTTACGAAGCAGCAACACCTGCTTGCCGGAGGCGACCCAGAACTGCAGATCCTCACGCTCGCGCACCAGCGCCAGCACCCCGGAGCCGGACGGCGTGGTCAGTTTGAGTTGCGGATAATTGACCCCGGCCACTTCGGCCGCCGACACGTCCACTTCATCCGGGCCGATGACCGCCGCTTTGAGGTTGTTCAACGAAGCGCTCATCAACGGGTTGCAGCCACACAACAACGTGGCCGCTATCAGGCAGACGCCCACTTTCAAGGTGTTCACAGTCGGCGGCCTTATTTGGTGTTGCTACTGTATTCGCTCCAGTTCTTCGCAGCGGAAGCGCCCGTACCGACAATCGATGCCGATGGCACCAATTGGCTGATGAAGCGGTTCCAGCGAGTCACGTTGGCAGGTCCGACATAAACAACATCCTGAGGACGCACCTGGAAGTGCGAAGCGAGCGCCATGGCGGTCGGCGATTGGGCCTCCAACTGGTAGATCTTCGCCGGCTCGACATCGAGGTTTTCCACCCCGCGAATGACGTAAACCGCGTTGCCGTTGGAGGTGGTTTGACTCAAGCCTCCGACCGAGCCGAGCACGTCCGAGAGGTTCATGGTCGAGGTCTTGAAGCTCAGTGCACGGGGCTGATTGACCTCTCCCATGACGTAGATGCGCTTGTTGTCGTTGTACGGCAGATAAAGCTTATCGCCACCCTTGAGGTAGACGTTCTGCAACTCGGAATCCGGCTGGTTGAGCGAGTCGAGATTGAGCGGATACGTTTGCCCATGGCGCGTCAGCAACAGGCCGGACAAGTCAGCGTTGCTGGTGTCGATGCCGGCTGAGCCGAGGGCCTCGACCACACTCAGTGGAGTGGTGGAAATCGCTTGTGGGCCGGCCTTGGTCACCGCGCCGGTCACCACGACTTTCTGGCTGGCGAAACGCAACACCGCGACATCCACTTGCGGCTCGGCGATGAAGGCCGACAGCCGCTGTTCGATGTCTGAGCGCAGTTGCTGAATGGTTCGCCCGGCGGCCTGGACTTCCTTGATGTAGGGGTAATAAAGCGTGCCATCGGAACGCACCAGACGGCCATTGGCGTCGATCTGTTGTTGCGCGCCGGACGGGGCCGTCAGCTCTGGGTGATCCCACACCGTGATGTACAAGACATCGTTGTTGCCGATGAGGTACTCGGACGGCGTTGCCAACAGTGCCGCCGGCACCGGCTCACGCTTTTGCGTGGCGCGGTTCATGGCAATCAGTTTGGGGGTGATCGGAATCAGCTCGACCCGGCTACTTTCACTGGCCCCTTGGCGGGTGATGTCACCGGTGCTCAGGTATTGGCCGGGGGAAAACATGCAACCTTGCAAAGCGAGACTTGCCAACATTAAAAGAGAAAAACTACGAGTCATAATGGCACTACGCTATTCAAGGGCGAATCCAAAAACAAAGTCACCCGACTTACGTCGGGCGACCTTGTACTGCACTAACAAATGTTCCTGTTAGTTGTGCGTGCCGGTGGTACCGGTGGTACCCGTCGTACCGGTGGTACCGCCGTTGGCACTGCCACCGCTGTTGGACGCCGCTACAGCACTGGCAACCATTGCAGTACTGGCTGCAGGCGCTTGAGAAGCCGCTACATTGCCACCTACATTGGTTACCGCTGTCAGCGGCGCTTCAGCGGCGGCTGCCCAGTTGCTCAACATCGTCAACAGGGCAATTGCCATCACTTTTTTCATATCAACTCCTTTCTAACATTCAACCTGATCGAAATCGGGTGTGTGCTAGAGGTGGTAGAGTTCAAGTCCGCAAAAAGCGCGAACAAGATCCGTTGTTCTTTCACAGTCTTACCCAACTGATAAAAGTCGAACGGCAGGTTTATATCTACGGACTTGCAATAAGCATTGCCAGTGTAATTTCCCGACGTTATCTAACAACCTGACTGAAAATAACATTGGGTTAAATAGCCATCATCGCAAGTAACCCTTGGGATGATTCGATTGCCAGCGCCAAGTGTCGGTGACCATGTCCTGCAAGTTGCGCGTGGCTTTCCAGCCCAGTTCTCTCGCCGCCTTGGAGGCATCGGCCCAGCTCTCGGCAATATCGCCCGAGCGACGCGGCATGACCCGATACGGAACGGGCTGCCCGCTCGCCTGCTCGAAGGCGTGCAGCACTTGCAGCACGCTGTAACCGTCACCAGTGCCCAGGTTCCAGGTATGAATGCCGGTGCGCCCGGTGATGGACTGCAAGGCCTTCAAATGCCCGTCCGCCAGATCGACGACATGGATGTAGTCGCGCACGCCCGTGCCGTCGACGGTGGGGTAATCGTCGCCGAAGATCGACAACTCTTGCAGGCTACCGACCGCCACCTGGCTGATGTAGGGCAGCAGATTGTTGGGGATGCCGCTGGGGTCCTCGCCCATATGGCCGCTGTCGTGGGCGCCGATCGGGTTGAAGTAACGCAACAGGGCGATGCTCCAGCGCGGCTCGGACTGACACAGGTCGCGCAGCACGTTCTCGACGATCAGCTTGGATTGGCCGTAGGGATTGGTCGGATTGCCGGTGGGGAAATCTTCGCGGATCGGCATTTGCTCAGGCTCGCCATACACCGTGGCCGATGAGCTGAACACCAGGTTAAACACCCCCGCCGCTGCCATCGCCTGGCACAGCGTGATGCTGCCGCTGACGTTGGTTTCGTAATACGCAAGCGGCTTGCGCACGCTCTCGCCCACCGCCTTGAGCCCGGCAAAATGCAGCACGGCCTCGATCGCGTGCTCGCGGAAAATCCGGTCGAGCAAGGCTCTGTCACAGACATCGCCTCGAATCATCCAGGCACTTTTGCCGCAGATGGCTTCTATCGCATGCAACGCCGCTTCACTGCTGTTGCACAGATTATCCAGCACGACAACTTCATAACCTGCTTCAAGCAGCGCAAGTGTGGTGTGCGAGCCAATATAGCCGGCACCACCGGTTACCAGAATTTTCATAGCGCGGTCCGTTATTGAATAAGTGCCAAGTAGCGTGTCAAGCCTCATTGTTGGATTTTGTGTGGTACACCACACAAACAAGGCGACAACAACCGAAAACAAAACTGGTTCAATGACTGGCAATAAATATCTTTGCAGGTCACACTCTATTGCCCGGTACTTATTAGCACTGCAAGTGTGCTTGTCACTATCAACAGATACCGACTAAAAATAACTAATAACGCGCTGACCGACATCTCATAACATTGCCATGTTTTACCCCCTCGATTCATTGCCATTAACAACCTGACTCAGGTATTAAAGTAGACCTTCAATCATCATTGAAACTTGCAGCCATTTGTTATGGCCTGCCATCGTCGCCTGTGTTCCATGACTGTCCAGGATACTTTTATGATTCGTAAATGTTTGTTCCCCGCTGCCGGCTATGGCACGCGTTTCTTGCCGGCCACTAAAGCGATGCCCAAGGAAATGTTGCCGATCGTCAACAAGCCGTTGATCGAGTACGCCGTTGAAGAAGCGCGGGACGCCGGTCTGCAACACATGGCCATCGTTACTGGCCGCGGCAAGCGCGCGCTGGAAGACCACTTCGACATCAGCTACGAACTCGAACACCAGATTCGCGGCACCGAGAAGGAAAAATTCCTCGCCGGCACCCGAGCGCTGATCGACACCTGCACCTTCTCCTACACCCGCCAGGTGGAAATGAAGGGCCTGGGCCACGCGATTCTCAGCGGTCGGCCACTGATCGGCGACGAACCGTTCGCCGTGGTACTGGCCGATGACTTGTGCCTGAACCTGGAAGGTGACGGCGTACTCAGCCAGATGATCCGGCTCTACAAAAAATTCCGCTGCTCGATCGTCGCCATCCAGGAAGTCCCGGCCGACCAGACGCACAAATACGGCGTGATCGCCGGTGAGTTGATTTCCGATGGCATCTACCGGGTCAACAACATGGTGGAGAAACCTGCGCCGCAGGACGCCCCCTCGAACCTGGCGATCATCGGCCGCTACATTCTGACACCGGACATCTTCGACCTGATCGCCGACACCCAGCCAGGCAAAGGTGGCGAGATCCAGATCACCGACGCGTTGATGAAACAGGCGCAGAACGGTTGCGTGCTGGCCTACAAATTCAAGGGTTTGCGCTTTGACTGCGGCGACGCCGAAGGGTATCTGCAGGCGACCAACTTCTGCTATGAAAACGTGTACCTCAAGGGCCGCTGAACCGGCCACATCCCCCGCCCACTCTCCACTTCAGGCAGACAACCATGAACATTGCACAACATTCGGCAGACATTGAACGAGAAGTGGGCAACCAAGGGGTGATGAGCTGGTTGTCACGCCATCAGCCATTGCCCAGCGCCAATGAGTCGTGGCTGGGCACGATTTTGCTGGTTGAGCGCATCGGCATGTTTCCTTCGTCCGGTGATATTCGCCGGTCGATGTCCGATCCCTATCCCCTGCTCGCGCATTTGAAAAGCATCTATGGTGAGCAGGCACTGGAGATGGATGACCGCGATGGCCTGAAAGTGATACTCAGCGACTGGCGCTTTCGCGTACGCATCTGCTGCAACGATCCAGGGATCATCATCAACGTGGAAACCCGTTGTGATACGCGGTTGATGCCGCAGAAAACCGCCGAACTGTTGAGTCAGTTGGATGCGTTCGAAAAAGCTTGAACACACAACGTTTCAAGCTGATCAAAGTGGGTTACAGGGCAGGTGTTTCGTTGCAGCTGCCTTCCCTGCCACCCACGATCCAGCGGTAGAAATAATCGGCAATCACCTTGCCGCCCGTGGCGGGCTGCGGATGGATCCTGTCCGGGCCGATCATCGTAGCGGCGTAGCGTCTGACGTCGGCGCCGAACGCACATTGCAGGTTGGCGTAACCCAGATGCTGTTCCCGTGCCCAAGGCGCTAAAACCTGTGCGTAAGCCGACATCGGATAGGCACTGGAGCGCGTGGTGTCCTGCCGCATGATCAGGTTGATGCTCGCCGCCGGTTGAATCTCGCGGATCATCCCCACCAGGCCCTGAACGTTCTGCAGATACTGCGCAGGCGTCACGCCAAAGCCCTGATCGTTGCCACCGAGCATGATCAGGTAAATATCGGCAGGGATCTTCGCCACCACGGCTTTCCACTGCATCTGCCACTGTGGATCGCGGTGATAGAAATCGGCGGACGCTGCGCCGGACGCCGCCAGTTTGGAGACGCGAATGCCGTTCTGATCGTTGCTCATCCAGACGCCGAACAGCGTGGGCGCGCCTTTCACCACTTCCAGTTTGAATGCCCAATCAGCCGCGGCCGGTGTGCCCGGCAATGGCACCTCCTGAACCCCGACACCTGCGAGCGTCAAGGGTCGCCAGTTCTCGGATGGCGTCCAGCGGTAGCGGATTTCACTGGATTGACCGTTGCCGAGGTAAAGCAACTTTGCCTGAGTAATCACGGTGTCGATGGCCGGTGTCGGGCGGGCGTCTATTTGCAGCCATGAACCGGGCCGACCGGTGAGGGTGCGGCTATCCGGGCTGGCCTGACCGAGGCCAGACACCCGCCAGTCACCACCAAAGTACTTTTCACTGCGGCGGGTGTATTTGAAATGCGTGCCGCCCAGTGCTGCGCCATGGTTGAAACCAACGTAGCCAGGCCCGGCGAAACCGACCTCCCCGGCTACTCGCTGCACCAGTTTGTTCAGATAGAAATCCTGCCCGGCGCTGTAGCTGTCGCCGATCACCGAGACCGACAACACTTTGCCGGCCTGGCCTTCTCGCCACTTTGCAAAGCGCTCGCGCGCATCACCGACCTCTATCACCGACGCCGCAACAGGCTGGCCGTCATCGACTGCAACCATGGATCAATTCCTTCAGTCTGAGATGCCCGCGAAGCTTCTAGCGATTGATCTGCGCAACCGGTGCGATGGTCGCCACCGGTTTCTTCACCGCCGCCCGCTCACCCAAAAACAGCACAGACGTGAAGTTGAATCGACTGAAAACCAGCGACAGCACCACCGGCCCCAGCAAGCCACACGCAACGCCGCCGAGTACCAGAAGGCTTTCATCCTTCACGCCCAACCGTCCCAGTACGAACCGCGACGTGGCGGCGAACAGCACATGGAACAGGAAAATCGCATAGGAATAGCCGCCCAACCACGTCAGCCACTTCGAGCGCATGTCACTCGACAACAGTGCCAAGCAAGAGACGCAGCCCACGGTCAACCCGATCAGGCTGCGACGGTCGACGATCAACGCCCGGTCCTCCGCCGCCACGTACAGCAAGGCCAGCGAAATCAGCACGAACACCAGCGGGCCGATCACCTTGAATGTCTGCTTCAACTGGCTGACGTTTGCCTGACCAATCATCCCCGCCACAAAAAACGGCAACAGGTAAAGGGCGCCATTGATGCCGAAGGCATCGAACGTGAACGGCGGCAGCAAAAACACCGCCGCCGCGAAAGCAAACAGCAGGTACAAGCGCGTTGCCGAACGCAGCAAGCCACGCCACTCCAGCAAGCCGACGAACATGAAAATGATGAACACCGCCTGCAGGAACCAGAAGTGGTTGATCGGCACCCAGAACGACAACAACGCGTCTATCACGCCGACGTCCTTGTTCACCCCAGGCCCCACCGCTTGCAATACCGAGAACGGTACGCCCACGCAGAACAACGGCACGATCAGCCGCCGCACCTTACCGGCGAAGAACGCGGAAAAGTCATTGCCGCGAATTTTGTAGAGGGCGTAGATGTATCCGGAAATGAAGGTGAACAGCGGCATGCGCACATACACCATCGAGTCGGCGATCACTCGAAACGGCGAGCCGATGTCTATTTTCAAACCACCGCCCAACGGACCGATGACGTGATAGAGCACCAACAGCAGGCATGCCAGGCCGCGCAGGGTTTCGATCTCCAGGGACTTTTTCTTGCTCGACATAAAGCACCTGCCTCAATTCAGAATTCTTGATTCGACCTGCACGGGTTTGTTGGCCCGCAGCATCAATCCCAGACCGACAAACAGCACCGGCACCACCATGGAGAAGTGCCGGGCGAAGGAACCGAAGTCCGGTTCGAACAGGCCCTGCACCAGCAAAAACGCCAGGGGTATCGCGATCAGCTCCTTGGGTTTGGTCTGGATCGGCGCACCTTTGTAGTCGGTCGAAGTGATGACTTTGAACAGCAGCAGCGCGGTCATGATCATCAATGCGACGAAGATCACCTGCCCCGGTCCGGACAACAGAATCAACTCCACCGGGAACGACAGCCGGAAGAAGATGATCATCGAGTCCAGCGCCTGCGAGACGAAGTCACCGCCACTGAGCCAGGACACGATCAACGATTTCGACCCCTCCTCGCCCGCCGTGCGCAACTCGTTGTTGCTGGCACGGATCGACGACACCGGAAACCCGAGCGCCACCTGAATGGCCATGGCGACGGCCAGGTAGAACAGGAACAGCATCAGGAAAAAAGTGAAGCGCGAGACGTACTTCTTCATCACGCAGACGCCGACCCAGGACAGCGAAAACAGAATCCAGTAGGGCCGGATCAGCACGCCGTAGATCACCGCCGACAGAAAAAACCCGCCACGGTATTTGCGCGTCAACGAGCTGAGCAAAATACTCAACACGGCCACCGACACGATGATTTCCTTGGTCAGGTTTTCCAGGAAAAACGAGCGAACGATGCCCCACAGACACAGGGTGCCGAAAATCGCCAGCGGCATGCGCCGGAACACCACCACCGGAATCGCCGTGAGGAAAAAATTGCAGAACATCCCGTAGGCCCAGGCGTTGGTCAGGTTGATCCCGGTGGGCCGCAGCAGGAACGCCGAACATTCGTAGGACGAACGATCCGGCGAGAACGGGTTCCAGAAATTGCAGTTGTCGGCACGGGCGTAGGACGACCACAACGTCATCGCATCCGGCCCCGGATCGCGGGGGATCAGCAGCGGCATGGCCACCGACAGAAACAACCCGGTGAACAAAATCAGGAACGAGATCGACGAATCGAGTTTCTTGCCACGAAACTCGATGCACGGCAGCTTCAGGCCCATGACAGCGCGGCCTTTTTCGCCCGGGTCACACGGGTCAACACGGCAATGACGCCGAGCTGAACGATGACCGCAAAGACGTTGCCCCACGCGGCGCCGTAGATCGAATAGTGCTTGATCAGCACGTAGCTGACCGGCACCGAAATCAACAGGCAAATGGCTGCACTGAGCAGTGATACGCGGCTGTTCTTCGAAGCGATCAAACCACCCCAGACGATGTCGCCAATGGCGCGCAACGCAAAGGAAAAAATCAGTACGCCGAGGATCGCGTTGTCTGGACGCGGCACAGGGGTGGCGACGTAATCGAGCACCACGTTAAAGAACAGATAAATCGCCACCGCGACCGCCGCAGACACCAGCAGCGAGCGCATCACCCATTTGTTCACGAACAATTGCTTGACCGTGAACGGCTGTTGATCGGCCTGAAACCGCTTGGCCAGTACCGGAATGCCCACCACCGCCACCACCGCGTAAGACAGAGCCTGCAAGGTGTTGGCCGCCGACCACGCGTACACGTATTTACCGAGGCTGGCGTAGGGTTCCAGATCAATGATCAGAAAGCGTTCGGCGTACTGACTCAACGCGATCAATCCGGTGCCGAGATAAAACGGCAACCCGGCCTTCCACACGGTTGCCGTGGCTAGCGTGCCGCTCGTCCGGCCTTTGTGAACGTTCACCACTATCAGGTAACCGGCGACGATCACCAGCACGTTGGCGGCAACCCACAGCCACAACACACTGACAATCCCCGAGATCCAGCCGAGCATCATCCCGCCCACCGCCAAAACCGCCCACAGCCCGGTTTTGATGAAAAACAGCAGCGCGCCCGCCGTGGCTTTCTGCGCGGAAAACACGAAGGCGTTGAGTTCAAACGACAGGTGTTCAGTGAGCAACACCAGCGTCACGCAGAGGATCAGCGCGCTCGTCGCCTCGACCTGCTGGTACAGTGAATAAATCCCCACGGTCACCAGCGACAACACCAGCCCCACCGCCAGATACAGCAGCAAGACATTGTCGACGACCCGGCGCGAACTGCCACCCACGCTGATCAACCGATTGATCTCGGAACTGAAACCGACGCTGTAGAACTTCGACGCGATCAACGAGGCCGCCACGACCACGCCGTAAAAACCCAACGCCTCGTAACCGAGGAAATGGGTGATGGCCAGCACCAGCAAAAACTTCGCGCCCAATGCTCCGCCGCGAAGCAGTAGCCGAAATATCATCGAACGACACCTTTGATGATGTCGTCCATGGCCACGGTTTTCGCCTCGATCTCGCGGCAGGTGTCAGTCAGGCGCTTGCCAAAATTCGCCAGTGCGTTCGGCGCGTAAACCGTGTCGAGGATGGTGTCGACATTGATGTCGCCACCGTTGATCACCCAGTCTTCCACGCCCATGTCCTGATAGGCGCCAAAGCCTTTGCGCTCGTAGCTGATGTGATACGCCGGAACGCCGCTGAGCAGCGATTCGATGGCGCCATGCAAACGCACGGAGATCACCAGATCCGGCTGATATTTGGCCAGCGTCGCCTTCAAGGGCAGCAGGTCTTCGGTAATGCCCAGTTCGCGATAAAACGCGCCGTCATCGTTGCCGCGAACGGCGCTCTGGACGGCGCAGACGACCTTGCTTTTGCCCTTCAACCGCTGCAGCAACAACTTCAGGTTGGCCACGTAGGCGATTTTCTTTTCCTTGCTCCACTGCGGCGGCTTGCGCAGCACCACGCAGACGGTTGCCGGCGACGACGCGCAACGGGTGAATTTCGGCTGCTGCAGGATTTTGCTGGCCAATGACTGCACCGCCAGATCCGGCGCGCGGTACACGTTTGCACAGGCGTCGAACATCGCCGAGGAGCGGTTGTCGCGCACGAACACCGCATCGGCGCTGGCGTAGTGCTCGACGATCTTGCGGCTCTCGCCATGGAAGGGCCCGATGCTTTGCGGCAGATAAATCGAAGGGACGTTACTGAGGATCGCGGTTTCCAGTTGCTTGGCGTGGCCCAGTTTCAACTTGATGTGCTCGAAGGCACTTTTGGAGCGCATGTAGCCACCGCCGACGCCGACAATCAGATCGGTTTTCTTCAGCAGGTCAGCAAGGCCTGCGTAAGACTGATTGAGGAACACAGCTTGCTTGACCCGCCCCAATCCCTTGGCCGCCATCACTGGCGCGTCAAAACGCGGGTGTGGCAGGTAGCTGAAGGACTCGGGATCGGAGGCCACGACACTGATCGCCGTGTCGTCGCCAAAATTGCGCTGCACCAGGGCAATCGCCAGATCCACGAGCAGGCCGTCACCGGAGTTGGACGCACTGTAGCCATGCAAAATCGTTACGTTCATAAGCTGAGTTCTACTTAATAAGTGGGGGCGCAATACACGTCGTAGGTCTGGCGGATCATCAACGTGGCGCTGAAGCGCTCACGCACGATGTTGCGACCTTCGTTGCCGAGGTCGAGCAATCGGGGCTTCTGGATTTTCCCCAGCACATCGGCCAGGGCCTGGTGATCTCCGGTCGGGAAGACGTAACCGGACACCTCGTTGGTAACCAGTTCGGGCAGTGACGTGCAGTTACTGGCAATCACCGGCAAGCCCATGGCCATGCCTTCCAGCGGCACCATGGCAAACCCTTCCCAGCGACTGGGCACAATCAGCGCATCGGCTTTCTGGTAGAGCGCCTGAACTTCGCTGGGCGTGACCCAAGGCAGGTATTCAACGGCGTCCATCGGTGGGCATTCGACCGAATCTTCATTAACCGCACTGCCGACCACCGTCAGTTTCAAATCGCTGCGTTGCACCTTGGCGAAGGCCTTGAGTAATACGTCGAAGCCTTTTTGGTAGTCGAGACGGCCAACAAACAGCAGATGAATCGGCTCCGGACTATCGACTTTCGGTACTTCGTCGCGTTGATGAATGCCGTTGTAGATCAGCGTCATGCGCTTGCGCTCGATGCCAAATTTCGCGGCGCTATCCAGCTCGTACTGGCTCACGCAAATGATCACGTCGGTGACCTTCTGCAGCACGCGCTCAATCCACGCATAGGCCTTCTGCTTGATTGGCGAACTTTCCATCAGGAACGAAAAGGCGTGCGGGCAGTAAACGATTTTCGGCTTGCGCCATGGCCTCAACAGCACGCACACGCAACGGCCGATCACCCCGGAAAAAGTGCTGTGCAAATGCACCACGTCGGGTTTTTCCTTGAGCATCACCTGGGCCAGACGCCAGGCGAAACGCAGCAGCGACGACACATTGCGTCCGGTTCGGGCGAAGGTGCGAATCTGAGGCGCGGGAATGCCGTGCAATTCTTTTTCCTGATCCTGCGGGACCAGGTAAACCCGTTGGTAGTTCGCCGCGTCGCCTTCGGGCGATGCCGAGATCGTCCGAATGACGGTCGCGACGCCACCTTTGATCGTCTCTGCTACGTGCAGTATTTTCTTCACAACTCACCCACTTCAAACATGTAAGGACATCTCAGGATTTGTCGGACGCGTATTCGTAGTTGTAATAGCCGTAGCCGCCATTGCCGTAGTAACTGGCTGCGCGCTTCTCGACGCCGTTGAACACCGCGCCCTTCAACTCGATACCGTTCTGGGCAAAGCGGCGAATGGTCAACTCGATCTCTTTGGCCGGGTTCACGCCAAAGCGCGTGACGATCAGGCTGATGCCGGCTTCACGGCCGACAATCGCCGCGTCGGTCACGGCCAGTAGCGGCGGCGTATCGATGATCACCACGTCATACATCTCGCTGAGTTGCGCCAGCAGTTCGCGGAAGTTGACGTGCATCAACAGCTCGGAAGGATTGGGCGGCACCTGCCCGCGACTGATGAAGTGCAGGTTGTCGACTTCGATTTTATTGATCGCCTGCTCGATGCTGCAGCGCTTGACCAGCAGGTCCGACAGACCATTGCTGATCGGGGTATTGAGGGTTTTGTGCAAATGCCCTTTGCGCATGTCGGCATCGATCAGCACCACACGCTGACCGCTCTGGGCCATGACTGCGGCGAGGTTGGAGGAGACGAACGTCTTGCCGACTTGCGGGCTCGGCCCGGAAATCATGATGCGGTTGTTGGTCGAATCCAGCCCGGCGAAGTGCAGGCAGGTGCGCAGGCTGCGGATCGACTCGATGGACAGGTCCGTGGGGTTGCGCAGGGCCAACAGGTACGCCGGTTTATCGACGCCATCACGCGCGCGACCTTTCTTACCGTCCTCCTCCTGCTGCAGGGTGCTGTAAGGGATCGACGCGTACACCGGCAAACCGAGTTGTTCAATGGCTTCTGGCCCTTCCAGGCCGCGACTCAGCGACTTGCGCAGCAACACCAGCGCGACGCCGACAAAGGCGCCCAGGAAAGTGGCGATGAGCACAATCAGGGCTTTTTTCGGTTTGACCGGACTGGTCAGGTCGACGTCCGCCGTGTCGATCAAGCGCACGTTGCCTACCGCACCCGCGCGGACGATGTCCAGCTCCTGGGATTTGTTCAGCAGTTGCGTGTAGATCTGCGAGGCGACTTCAACATCGCGGGTCAGGTTCAACAACTCCTGCTGTGTGGCCGGCAGATCGCCGACTTTGCTCTCCAGCGACTTCTGTTGCTGGGTCAGTTCGGCGATCTGCGACATCAACGCACGGTAGGCCGGATGCTGTCGGGTGAACTTGCGATCCATCTCCGCCTGCTGCATTTTCAATTCGGAGATGCGCGTGTCCAGCGCAACGGTCTGGCCCAGTACCGATTGGGTTTCCAGGGAGATGTTCACCGTTTTGCCGCGGGTCTGATAGGCGTTGAGCGCATCACTGGCCTTGGCCAGATCGCGCTTGACCTGAGGCAGTTGGCTCTGCAGGAAGGCCAGGCTCTGCGCCGCTTCCGCCGAGGTGCGCTGCACGTTCTGCTGCACATACAGCGCCGCGATCTTGTTGAGGATTTTTACGGCCTCGGGCGCGTCGGAGCTGGCCAGGGCCAGACGAATAATCCCCGACTCCTTGCCTTGCTCGGAGATATCCAGCGCATCCTGATAACCCTGGATGGTCACGATTCGAGGGTTGCGCACCACTTCGAAGCGCGTGCCGGGGTTCGCCGAGAGTTGTGCGATCAGCCCTTCAACGCCCTCTTCAACGAAGGCTTCGCCAGCCACGCCTTGCGCCAGCAGGTTGTCGTTATCATCGAACAACTGGAAACGCTGCTGTTCGCCGGCGATCAGCGTGAGCTTCTTGCCCAGCAACGCGTTCGGCAGCGTGAGCCGAGCGATCTCCACGCGTTCACCGCCCCAGGCGTAGCTGTTCAGGCCAAAACGCGGTGGCGCCACGCTGAACGCCGTCTCGCCGCGATAACGGCGAGCGAGAAAAGCGCCAATCAGCGGGAAGGTCTTGGGGGTGACATCGATATCCAGACGCAGATCGTCGACGGTTTTGCCAATCACGGCGCGGGATTTGATGATGCCGATTTCGGTCACCGACGGCGATTGCCCACCGAGCATGCTGTTGAGATCGGCGAAACCGAGCATGTCGTTCTTTTTCGGCTCGACCTGAACCAGCGCGTTCGCCAGATACACCGGCGTGGCCAGCACTGCATAGGCAACGCCGGTGACCATAAAGGCGCCGGTCAGTGCGCCAATCAACCATTTCTGGTCAATCAGACTGCCGAATATGCCGAGTAGATCAATACTGTCTTGATCATTGCTTCGGGTGCCGATTACTGACGGTAACTGCATAAGTCTGTTCTTACCATTCATTGATCTGAAGAATATTCATCAACGCGCGAGACGTTGTGCCCAAGAGCTGACAGCATCTTCAATCAATGCATGGGCATGAATAAAAGCGGCCTTGCCTTGACGGTACGGATCTTGTATTTCGCGCTCGCTCTGCCACTTACCGAGCAAAAACACTTTGCCTCTCGCATGAGAGGCCATGTTCAATACTTGTTTTACATGCTCTTTTTCCATCACCAGAATAAGGTCTGATTCATTAACGATGTCCGAGGTCAGTTGCCGCGCCTTGAAACCCTCGGCGCAATGCCCGTGGTCTTCCAGCACCTGACGGGCCGAGGCCTCTATGGATTCGCCAACCCGCGCGGCGAGGCCGGCGGAGGAAACCGTGATTGATGAGGGGGCCAGCGCGTTACGCAGCATGAGCTCTGCTGTCGGACTTCGGCATATATTGCCCACGCAGACGACAAGGATCTTTCTGAACAAGGTGTACTTTCCTGTGTAATATCAAACTGCCAACATCTAGAGCGGTTTAAATGAACCCGCTAGATCTTCCCGCACTCAGAAATAGATTCGCCCTGTTAATACAGCGTATTAAGTACCACAGCCCTAAAAGCGCCCCAACCAGAATTACCGGACCAAAAATAACTGTGATTTTCAGATAATGAATTACTGACAAAAAATAACACTCACGCACTTAGCGCTCTTGTTAGTTTCAAAACGAATGTCACGAGATCACTATTCGCTGTTGTCACTTCTCATTGGAGATCAGACATGAAATCCGCCCATCTCATACGATTCAGTGCCTCGGCGTTATTGGCGCTCAGTGCCGCCACTCACGTGCAGGCCAGTGATCTGTTTCCCAACCTTCCCGCCAGGACCATCGGTGTTCAGGTGAAGATCCAGAACTTTTCCGCCGACGACGCTGCACACATCAAAGCCGCAGGCTTCAGCTTTGTGCGTTTCGGTGTGTGGAGCGACAGTCTCAGCGCCAGGGCGTATCAGCAGCAGGTCAGCGATGCTTTTGCGGCGGCCGGTTCCGCTGGTTTGCCGGTCCTGTTGACCGTGCGCGCGATCAAACCGCTGACCGCGACGCCCGGCAACACCCGTCAACTGAAGGCCGCCGGCGATTCGTTTGCCAATGTGTTGGCGGGCCTGGAAGACGCCTACAGCGCGCAACTGGTCGCGACTGAAATCTGGAATGAACCGGACCTCGAAACCTACTGGCCGACGCGCCATTTCGACACAACATTTGTGCCGTTCATGAGCGCGGTGTGCAAATCCCTGCAAGGCAAACCCCAATCCACGCCACGGGTCGGTTACGGCTTCGCCCGCGCGCCAACGGCGGGATCGGCTTCGACCGTTGCGCTAAACCGCATCGTCAGTGAGTACCCCAAATGCCTGAACGCCATTTCCTATCACCCCTACGGCATGACGCCGGCGCAGATCAGCAACGCGCAGGCCTTTATTCAACAGAACTTCCATTTGCCGGGCGTTATCAGTGAGTGGGGTATATCGGCACTCACCTCCAACGGTGGGAACGCCGGACAAGCCAGCAAAATCAGTGCGTTCATCGCCGATGTAAAAAAGCTCAACATCCCGCTGACATCAATATACGAATGGAAGAACAGCGATTCGGGCAGCAATGATCGCGAGAAGAACTTCGGTTTTCTGACCTCGGGCGGTCAGCCGAAACCGGCGAAAACGGCCGCCGCAACGCTCTTGAATGCTCAGTAGGCGTGGCGTAACCGATCTGTGCGCAGGTCGGTTGCTTTGAACCTGTGGGCGGTTTCGCTATCGAACTCATCGATACCGCGCCCTACCTTTCAAACAATCGTTTTCAGGTTGTTGCCGCAGGGGCCGTCGATACACGCACCCGCCCTTGAGTGGCTGTCAGCGCTCGGGTAATGTCGTCAAACCCACAGGACAGAGCACACACATGACTTCCAAGCTGGAACAACTCAAACAAATCACCACCGTGGTTGCCGACACCGGCGACTTCGAAGCGATCGCCCGGGTTAAACCGGTCGATGCCACCACCAACCCATCCCTGCTGCTCAAAGCGGCAGCCATCCCCGCTTATGCCCAATTGCTGAATGCTTGCGTCAGCGACTGCAAGGGTGATGTCGGCCTGGCCAGCGACCGTTTCGGCGTCGCGGTGGGCCAGGAAATTCTCAAGGTTATCCCGGGCCGTATCTCCACCGAAGTGGATGCGCGCCTGTCGTTCGATCAGCAAGGTGTACTCAAGCGTGCGCATCGCTTGATCGAGTTGTATGACAAGGCTGGCATTGGCCGCGATCGCGTGCTGATCAAGATCGCCTCGACCTGGGAAGGTATCCGCGCTGCCGAGGTCCTCGAAAAGGAAGGCATCCAGACCAACCTGACGTTGCTGTTCTCCTTCGCTCAAGCGGCGGCATGTGCCGATGCCGGCGTGTTCCTGATCTCGCCGTTCGTAGGCCGCATCTACGACTGGTACAAGAAGGCCAACGGCAACGACTACACCGGCGCCGACGATCCGGGCGTGCAGTCCGTGACGCGCATCTACAACTACTACAAGGCCAATGACTACAAGACCGTGGTCATGGGTGCGAGCTTCCGCAACCTGAACCAGATTGAGCAACTGGCCGGTTGCGACCGTCTGACCATCAGCCCGGACCTGATCGACAAGCTGGCGGCGGACTCTGGCAAGCTTGAGCGCAAACTGGCGCCAGGCAATGCCGGTGAAGCACGTCTGAGCCTGAACGAAGCGCAATTTCGCTGGTTGTCCAACGAGGACGCGATGGCGACCGAAAAACTGGCCGAAGGTATTCGTCAGTTCGCTCGCGACCAGGAGAAGCTTGAGGCGCTGTTGCAAGCCAAACTGTGATTTGACTGAGTGAAATGCAAAAAGGGCGAACCCTAACAGGTTCGCCCTTTTTCATTGCACCAGCACTGGCAAATGTAACGTCAGATTTGACGCTTTCGCGAGCAAGCAAACTCCCGAAGGTCTTTTTTTGCTCGACACAGATCAAAAGTGGGAGCGGGCTTGCTCGCGAAGGGGCCTGGCCAGGCAACCTGATTTCAGAGGATCAATGGCGTTCGAGGGCATTCACCAGGTCATGGAAAGCTTCACGGTTGGAATCGTTCAGCCCCATGAGGATCTTGTGCGCTTCAAGCACCTTGATCCGCACCACCTCTTCCGACTGATCCTGATCAGGCAGATCGTCCAGGCACTCCGGGCAAGGCACCGGGTGATTGACGATGTTGAACACCTGCTCGAAGCCCATCGATTGCAGCAGTCGGGTGATGTCATCGTGGGTGGTGACGACGGTCGGCAGCAGGCCGACCTTCTGCCGCGACAGGATCGACAGTTTGGCCAACAGCCCCAACGTGGTGCTGTCGATGCTGCGGGTTTCGGTCAAATCGATCACGATCGCGTTGAAGTTCAGCGCGGTGAAGATTTTCTCAATAGTCGCATCCAACGCCGAACACAGGGTCAGGCGAACTTCACCGACGAACTTCAGGACGAAGGTGCCGTCCTGCTCGGCGAACTGGATTCTACCGGTACTCATTGAAGGTTCCTGCTCAACACCAACAGGGCGATATCATCCGGCATCTCCCCTAGCGTGGCCAATCCAAACACTTGCCGCAGACCATCCAGGCTGCCGCCCGCTGACTTCACCCGCTCGGGCAAAGCCGCTTCTTTTTCTTTGAGCGTAGGTTCTGGCAAAAGGTCCAGAATACCGTCAGACATCAGCGTCAGGCTGAACGTCGGTGGCAGCTCAAGTACGTGATCTTCGTAGGCGGCTTCATTGAAAAGGCCTACCGGCAGACCACGCCCTTCGAGGTAACGAACACTGTCAGGCGTGTACAACACAGGCAAAGGCAGATGGCCGCCAATGCTATAGGTCAACAAACCGGTCTCCTCGTCGATGACTCCACCGACCATTGTGACGTGTTTGCCCAGCTTACAACTGATCAGCCCCCGGTTGATATGACCAAGAACCTGCGAAGGCTTGAATTCCGGCAACGTGCCGTTGCGCTTGGACTCGAACAGCAGACGCGTGGTCATGAACTTCAGCAGCACCGTCACAAACGCTGAAGAGGCGCCATGACCTGATACATCTGCCAGGTAAAACGCGACCCGGCGCTCGTCGACACGGAAATAGTCGACAAAATCACCGGACAGGTACAGCGACGGAATGATCTGATGAGCAAACCTGAGCTCGTCAATGCTCCACGGGCTTTCCGGCAGCATGTTCATCTGCACCTGGCGACCGGCGTTCTGGTCTTCCTGGAGCAGACTCAGGCTGGCCTCAAGCTCGCGATTGGCCTTTTCCAGCTTCTCGCGGTAGCGCTGATTTTCCAGCAGCAGACGCGCGCGATCCAGGGCCCGGCGCACGGAGTGCTCGAGCACGGCCAGATCTTCGAGAGGCTTGATCAGGTAATCCGCCGCACCGAGACGCAGGGCCTCGACAGCGTCGTTCATCACGCCGGCACCGGACACCACGATCACCGGTGTTTGCGGCGATAGCTCGGTGACCTGACGGATAAGTTCGAGACCACCCATCTGCGGCATGCGCAGATCGCAGATGACCAGGTCGGGCGTGTCTTGCTCGAATACCTGAAGACCCTGTTGGCCGTTACTGGCCTGCAGGACGCTGAAACCACTGTCTTCCAAATAGGCGGCGAGGCTCGCGCGCACTACTTCGTCATCATCGATTATCAGCAGCGTGGCACTGGTTTTTGGCATGTGGGCAAACGGCGCCAGAATTAGGTTGGCGTAGCGGGCGGGGCTACAGCCCTGCACTGACTACTGGATTCGCTTTCTAGCCTCTCTGCTGCATCGCTTTCGAGCGTTTGCTCTGCACGACGATTACACCAGAGGTGCCCTTCTAAGGCGCAGACGGTACTCCCATCCGCGGGGTGTTTCAAGCATGTGCCGATGGTCGCTTGACGACTTTACTTGTCAAATCACAGAGAGTTATAAGAACAGCTCAAACCGTAACCCAATGGAAGGACGAAGCCATGAGTCAAACCGGTCGGGACTACAGCGAAAAGCGCGATTTCATCCGTATGCGGGTCGATGCCGATGTCGTATTGATTCACGCAGGTGATCAGGTGTCAGCGGTATGCATCGACCTCTCCAGCAGCGGCATGCAGGTAGAGGCGCCTAGGCAATTTGCGGTCGGCGACCGATTGAGCGTGCGCATCGACTCCGAACATGCCGCGCTCAGCGGGCTTGAAGCCGAGACCGAAGTGGTCTGGGTCCGGGCACAGGATGGCGGCGGCCAAAAGCTCGGTTTGACTATTCTGCAGATGAAATAAGCGCAAACAAAAAAAGGCGGCCCACAGGCCGCCCTCTTCATTTTATCGGTCGAGATTAAAAATCGTCGACGACCTTACCATCCTTCACCTTGAACTCGCGGTTCTGCAGGTAAGCGTTGCGAATGAAGGTGTACTTGTCGCCGCTGATCAGCTTCTCGCTCGACAGCAGGCTGGCACGGGTGTCGACGATGTTCAGGCCGAACACTGAATTACGCACCGGCACATCGTTGATGTAAGGGTAAGGACCGGTATAGCCGTCGACGTATTTAGCAGGCGCGTCACGCAGTGTGCTTGGGCCGAGCAGCGGCAGCATCACGTACGGGCCACTGCCAACCCCCCAGTAGCCGAGCGTCTGGCCAAAATCTTCGTCGCTGCGGTTCAGCCCCATCTTGGTCCCGACATCGAAGAAGCCGAGCAACCCGAACGTGGTGTTGAAGATCAGGCGCGCAGTATCAACGCCCGCCGCTGCCGGTTTGCCCTGCAGAATGTTGTTCGCCAGGTTGGTCACGTCACCCACGTTGCGGAACATGTTGTGGATGCCATCTTCCAGAAATTGCGGCGTCACGAACTCATACCCCTGCGCCAGAGGCTTCAGCGCGTAAGTATCGACGAAGTCGTTGAACCGGAAAATTGGACGGTTGACGCTTTCCCAAGGGTCTTCTTCCGTTGCAGCCTGAGTGGCGAACGGAGCCAGCAGCAGGCCGGCATATACACAAAGCTGAGCGAGCGGGTTGCTCCAGCGCATAGAAAAACTCCTTGGATTTATACTGGCGCGGGCTTCAAGGCCTAGGCGTTAAGAGCGCTAGTATAAGCGCAAAAGGTCTTTTGGGCAGTCTGCGAATGAAGCGACCTGTAGGACGATTCCTGCAACGGCTTTAACGCAGCTGTCATCCAACTGTCACCGGCAGGTCCTAGCCTTACCGCTATTTCAGGGACGTTGCCATGTCACATGCCGAAACTTTGCCCCTCAGCGCGCCCGGCCTGACCGCCGTGCTGTTCGGCCTCAGCGGATGTCTGGTGGATTTCGGTGCCCGTGCCCGCCGACAGGCGGCCATCCTGCCAGAGCACGCCGAGGCCACCCCTGGAGCAATCGATAGCCTGCACAGCTTGCAGCGCCAGCAGATACCATGCGCGTGGCTGGATGAGCTGTCCCCTGCCCTGGCGCAATCGCTGTCAGCCGCCTTACCGAACTGGATCAAACCCGCGCAACATTCAGCAACAATCAATCCATGGCCGGCGCCCAACGCTTGCTGGCAAGCGCTCATGGATTTGAATGTCCACAGTCTGGACGGATGCGTACTGGTCAGCGGCGAGCCACGACTGTTGCAAGCCGGCCTGAATGCCGGGTTATGGACAATCGGTCTCGCCTCCTGCGGCTCGTTGTGCGGCCTGGCGCCGGGGGATTGGCAAGCCTTGAGCCAAAAAGAACGGGAGCAGTTGCGCGGCAAGGCGACCATGCAGTTATTCGGACTCGGCGTGCACTCGGTGATCGATCATTTGGGTGAGCTCCAAACCTGTCTGGCGGACATCAGCCTGCGTCGCCTCAAAGGCGAAAAGCCCTGATCGGGATCATGCAGGCTGGCCGAGAGTGGATTAATCTAAAGGCCAGCCATAGACCTTTGGCGCGCGGCCGCGGTCTATGCCAATGCCTCTCGATAAAAGGAAACCACCATGCCCGCCCGCGAACTGCAAGAACAACTCAATACCCTGCGCGAGCAACTGGAGCAGAATCCACCGCTGTCTGAACATGAGCGCGCTAACCTGCACGACCTGATGCAACAGATCGAAGCGGAACTTGAACTCGAAACCAAAACCCAGGATTCCAACATCGCCGACGGCGTGACCCTGGCGGTTGAACGCTTTGAACTCAAACACCCCGGGATCGCTGGCACGCTGCGCAACATCGTTAATGCGTTGGGCAGCATGGGGATCTGACGCCCTAAACGCAAAAAGCCCTGCCAGCAATGGCAGGGCTTTTTCGTTTTCGCGATTTGAAATGCAGCCTGTTACCAAACGGGATGCTTACTGACGCACCAGTCGATGGTTCGGCAGTTGCACACTCTCAGTGCTGCGATACGGGTTGATATCCAGCCCACCGCGACGCACGTACCGCGCAAATACCGTCAATTTCTCCGGCTTCAGCAACCGCTGCAGATCGAGGAAGATCCGCTCCACGCATTGCTCATGGAAATCCGAGTGCTGGCGGAAGCTGACGATGTATTCCAGCAGACTGGCATGATCCAGCGCCGAGCCACGGTACTCCACCACCACACTGCCCCAGTCTGGCTGACTGGTCACCGGGCAGTTGGATTTGAGCAGATGACTGTGCACGCTCTCTTCGACCATCCGCGATTCATCACACCGCAACAACTCCGGCCGCGGATGCTCGTAGTTGCTGACGCTGATATCCAGATCGTCGATGCACACACCCGGCAGCGCGACGACGCCTTCGGTTTCTACGTCTTTGAGGCTGCGAACCCGCACGCCCACCGGTTTGCCGGCAGCAGCGGACAGATCTTTGGCCAGCGTTGCTTCAAGCGTGGCCACATCAGCGAACGGCGTCTGGTTCAGCGAGTTCAGGTACAGCTTGAACGACTTGGACTCGATGATGTTTGGCGAATCCGCCGGGATACTGAACTCGCCGATCGCGACCACAGGCTTGCCCGAGGGCAGCAGCCACGACAATTCGAAGCAATTCCAGAAATCCACACCTTTATAAGGCAGGGTATCGGCGGTCAGGCCCAGTTCGGCCCATTTCGCGGTGCGCGGAATCGGGAACAGCAACGACGGCGTGTAAGTGGCGATGTATTCGCTGGATTTACCCAGCGGCGAGTGTTCGGCTGCGGGATGCATGGCGGAAACCTGACTGAAGAATCAGCGGATTCTAACAGCCTTTGCTTGCACCTTTGAGTGCTTACTGACTGACAGTCAGTTTGCCGACCATCCCCGCCTGATAATGGCCGGGGATATTGCAGGCAAATTCCAGGTTGGTGGCTTTACTGAAAGTCCAGGTCAACTCAGCGGTTTTGCCCGGCTCGACCAACACACTGTTCGGGTCATCATGCTTCATGCCATGGCTCATCGCCCCGTGATCCATGCCCGCCATGTCGTGGGACATTTCTTTCATGCCGGTAGGCGTGAGCATGCCGCTTTGTTGCATCTGCAACATTTCCTGCTGGTGTTTGGCGTGCATCGCCGCGTCGCCCAGGTTGAATTCGTGCAGCAACTGGCCTTTATTCACCAGCACAAAGCGAACGGTCTCACCGGCCTTGACCTGGATCGTCTTCGGGTCGAACGACAGGTCAGCCATCACCACTTCGATGCTGCGCGTGGCTTTGGCGGCAGGCGCGGGTTCGCCGAAGGCATAGGCGTGTGCCGGCGCGGCCCACACTGGCGAGCTCAACGTCAACAGACACGCGGTCACCGCCAGGGATTTACGCAAAAACATGGTCGTACTCCAACAAGAGAGGGTTCAGCCTGTGGGAAACTTTAGCCGGCCTGCGCTGGCATCTACCTGACAGGCAGATTACAACTTTGTCAGGTTCGCGCTTACCGAGATGCCCCACGGTATAAAGCTTTCGTTCCTACACCCCGAATCAACCCGAGTCGCCCATGAAACTGTTGATCGTCGAAGACCAAGCAAAAACCGGCCAATACCTGCGCCAGGGCCTGACCGAGGCGGGGTTCAATACCCAACTGGTGGCCGACGGCAACAGCGGCCAGCAACTGGCCTTGAGCGGCGACTATGCGTTGCTGATCCTCGATGTCATGCTCCCGGGGCGCAACGGCTGGCAAATCCTGCAAGCGGTACGCAGTGCGGGTCTCGACACACCTGTGCTTTTTCTGACGGCCAAAGACGCCGTGGAAGACAGGGTTCACGGTCTCGAACTGGGTGCCGACGATTACCTGGTCAAGCCTTTCGCCTTTTCCGAGTTGCTGGCCAGAGTGCGCAGCCTGTTGCGTCGCGGCAGCGCCACCGCACAGGAGACCAGCCTGCAATTGGCGGATCTGCGCCTGGACCTGATCCGCCGCAGGGTCGAGCGTAGCGGCCAACGCATTGACCTGACTGCCAAGGAATTCGCCCTGTTGGAAATGCTCCTGCGCCGCCAGGGCGAAGTGCTGCCAAAATCGCTGATCGCCTCGCAGGTCTGGGACATGAATTTCGACAGCGACACCAATGTCATCGAAGTCGCGATTCGCCGCTTGCGCCTGAAGATCGACGACGAGTTCCCCAATAAACTGATCCACACCGTACGCGGCATGGGCTATGTGCTTGAAGAGCGCTCAGCCTGATGCGCCGGTTGTCTTTGAGCTCGCGACTGGCCTTGCTGTTTGCTGCTTGTACCGCCGTGGTGTCGCTGTGTGCCGGGGTCCTGTTCAACCACGCCAGCGAGGCACACTTCGTCGAACTCGATCAGCAGTTGCTGGACGGCAAGCTCATCGGCCTGCGCCGCGCCCTGCAGGATGTTCAACCCGGCCAACGCGAAGCGCGCCTGACCGATGAACTGAGCCGTCAGGCTGATCTGTCGCTGCGCATCAATGGCAGTGACGGCCAACACTGGTACGACAGCTCGACACAGATCCCCAAGCAATTACCGTCACACCTGGGCCTGTCGACGATCCGCAATGATGGCACTGACTACCGCGTACTCAACGCCCCACTCTACCCGGACAACACCGATTCACCGCAACTGACCCTGTTGCTGGACATCACTCATCACCAGCACTTCCTGCAACGCATGCAGCATTTGATCTGGCTGACCGTCGGCCTCTCGGCGCTGGCCACTGCGCTACTGGGCGCCTGGGCCGCACGCAGCGGCTTGCGGCCACTGCGGCAGATGAGTGCGGTGGCCCGTGGGATATCGGCGCAATCGCTCAATGCCCGACTGCCGGAAGCGCAAATGCCGCCAGAGCTTGCGGAAATGGCCCACAGCTTCAACGCCATGCTCGCACGTCTCGACGACTCTTTTCAGCGCCTCTCGGCGTTTTCTGCCGACATTGCCCATGAACTGCGCACGCCGCTTTCCAACCTGCTGACCCACACCCAGGTCACCCTCACCCGCCCACGGCCGATCGAGGATTATCGCGAAGCGCTGCACAGCAACCTCGAAGAACTGCAATGGATGGCGCAACTGGTCAACGACATGCTGTACCTGGCCAAGGCTGACCACGGCTTGCTGATGCCCAAGCGTCAACCGTTGGAACTGGCGGAAGAAGCGGATGCGTTGTTGGAGTTTTTTGCGCCGCTGGCAGAAGACGCCGGGGTGCAATTGAGCCGCGAAGGGAATGCGCGAATCGAGGGTGACCGCAGCATGTTGCGCCGGGCGCTGTCGAATCTGCTGGATAACGCGCTGCGGTTTACGCCGGCCGAAGGCCATGTACGTCTGACCATACTGGATAAGACGAATGTTGTGCGGGTGTCCGTCGAGAACAGTGGTGAAGAGGTTTCGGCTGAGCTGTTGCCACGCTTGTTCGACCGGTTTTATCGGACGGATCCGGCGCGACAGGAAGGTAGCAGTGAACATGCGGGGCTGGGGCTGGCGATTACTCAATCGATTGTCCGGGCGCATGGTGGGCAGATTCATTGCGAATCGGATCAGGGCTGGACGCGGTTTGTGATTGAGTTGCCCAAGAAAGACTGAGATTCATCGTTCCGGCCCCTTCGCGAGCAAGCCCGCACACACTGGATCTGCGTCGTACACAAATCCTCTGTGGAGGCGGGCTTGCTGGCGAAAGCGATATAACAGCTTACGAATATCTCAGCGCATGAGCCGGCTCGATCTTCGCTGCCCGCCACGCCGGATACACCGTCGCCAGGAAACTCAGGATGAACCCGGCGGAACAGATCAACAGCACATCCCCCGCCTGCAATTGCGACGGCAGATTGCTGACGAAATACACATCGGAACTGAAGATGTGCTGCCCAGTCACCCGCTCGACCCAGCCGACCATCTCACTGACGTTCAGCGCCGCGATAACGCCCAGCACGCCACCCATCAGGGTGCCGACAATCCCGATCACCGTGCCCTGCACCATGAAGATTGCCATGATCTGCCGGGGCGTAGCGCCGATGGTACGCAGGATCGCGATGTCCGCGCCCTTGTCGTTCACCACCATGATCAGGGTTGCGATGATGTTGAACGCCGCCACCGCGACGATCATCAGCAACAGCAGACCGATCATGGTTTTTTCCATTTTCATGGCACTGAACAGACTGCCTTGAGTGTGGGTCCAGTCGTCAGCCTTGAAATCGGCGCCCAGACCGGCGGCGATGTCCGCAGAGACCTTCGGCGCCGCGTACAAGTCTTTGACCGCCAGACGCACGCTCTGCACCTGATTCGGCTGCCAATGCTGCATGGTCGCCGCATCGGCGACATGGATCAGCCCCATGGAACCGTCCAGTTCAGCGCCAACCTTGAACACGCCAACCACGTTCAGGCGCTGCATACGCGGAGTGATCCCCCCCGGTGCGGTGCTGACTTCCGGCACGATCAGGGTGATCTTGTCGCCGACATTCAAACGGAAACGGCGGGCGGTGATTTCGCCGATCACCACGCCAAACTCACCGGGTTTCAAGGCATCGAGGCGGCCCTGGACGATGTGCTGGGCAACAATCGACACCTTGCCTTCCTGAGCAGGATCGACGCCGCTGATCTGGATCGGCTGCATCAAGCCCTTGTAGGAGAGCATGCCTTCCATTTCCGTGAACGGCACGGCGGCGGTCACTTCAGGATTTTTCATCGCGGCGGCGGCTACGGGCTGCCAGTCGTCAATCGGCTTGACGCCAACGATGGTCGCGTGAGGCACCATACCGAGGATGCGCGAGCTCATTTCACGCTGGAAGCCGTTCATCACCGACAGCACAACAATCATCGCCAGCACGCCGAGGGCGAGGCCGATCATCGAGGTCATCGAAATGAACGAAACAAAGCGATTGCGGCGCTTGGCTCGGGTATAGCGTGCGCCGATAAAGATCGATAACGGTCTGAACATTCGCTGGGGCACCGTATAAAAATAATAGACCCGACGCCTTTCAGACGTCGGGTTTGGGCCCAATCAGATGGGCGTCAGGCAACCTTCCTGCAAATGCAGGACGCGATCCATCTGGCGAGCCAGGTTCATGTCGTGAGTCACCACCAGAAACGCCGTGCGCATCGAAGTGCTGAGCTCCAGCATCAAATCCTGAATGCCTTGGGCGGTATGGGAATCGAGGTTGCCGGTCGGCTCATCGAGCATCACCAGGCCGGGATTGTTGACCAGGGCGCGGGCGATGGCGACACGCTGACGTTCACCACCGGACAGTTCGGCCGGCTTGTGCTCAAGACGATGACCCAACCCTACCCGCTCCAGCAACGCCGTGGCGCGCTGACGTGCTTGCGGGATCGGCGTCTTGCCGATCAACAGCGGCATGCAGACGTTTTCCAGTGCGGTGAATTCCGGCAGCAGGTGGTGAAACTGGTATACGAACCCCAGCGCACGGTTACGCAGCAGGCCGCGCTTCTTCTCGCTCAGCGCCGAGAGTTCTTCGCCATCGAGCCAGACGCTGCCCTGGGTCGGCGTGTCGAGGCCACCCAACAGGTTGAGCAAGGTACTTTTGCCCGAACCCGAGGTGCCGACGATTGCGACACGCTCGCCCGGGTGCAACTCCAGTTGCAGACCGGCCAGCACTTCTACCGACTCCGGACCTTCCTCGTAGGATTTGCCCAGGTTGCGGCAGCTCAAGATTGCTTGTTCACTCATGCCCGACTCACTCATAACGTAGCGCCTCCGCCGGCTGGGTGCGCGCGGCACGCCAGGCTGGATACAGGGTGGCGAGGAAACTCAGGACCAACGCAGCGGCGCAGACCATGACCACATCCTGGCTCTGCACCTGCGACGGAAGATAATCAATGAAATACACGTCAGCATTAAGGAATTTGTGGCCGATCAGGCCTTCAAGGGCCGAAATCGCAGCACTGACGTTAAGCGCGGCCAGGATTCCGACCACCGCGCCAATGGCGGTGCCAACCACGCCGATCACCGTGCCTTGCACCATGAACGTGCGCATGATGGTGCCCGGTGTCGCACCGAGAGTACGCAGAATGGCGATGTCGCCCTTCTTGTCGTTCACCACCATCACCAGCGTGGAAATGATGTTGAACGCCGCAACAGCGACGATCAGCAGCAACAGCAGCCCGATCATGGCTTTTTCCATACGGATCGCCTGATACAGATTGCCGTGGGTGCGCGTCCAGTCGCGAGCGTAGTAATGGTCTTCGCCAAGTTGCTGGGCGATGCTCCATGCCACGCGCGGCGCCTGGAACAGGTCGTCGAACTTCAGACGGATACCCTGCACCTGATCAGGTTTCCAGCGACGCATTTTCGCCAGATCCTGCAGGTTGGTGACGCCCAGAAAGCCGTCCAGTTCACCGGCGCCGACATGAAAAATGCCCACCACGGTGAAGCGCTTCATGCGCGGGAACATCCCGGCCGGGGTCACGCTGACCTCCGGCGCAACAAAGGTGACCTTGTCACCGAGGCCCACACCAAGCTTGGTGGCGGCCTTGTCGCCGATAACGATGCCAAAGCTGCCCGGCGTCAGGTCGTCGAGTTTGCCCTGCTTCATGAAGTTGTCGATGATCGACACGTTGCGCTCAAGCGCAGGGTCGATGGCATTGAGCAACACCTTGGAGATTTGACCGTTGTTGGTCAGCAGGCCCTGCATCTGGGTAAACGGCGCAACCGCCGCCACCTGCGGGTTCTGCTTGACCTTGGCGGCCAGGCTTTGCCAATCGTTGATCGGCTCGGTGGATTCGATGGTCGCGTGGGGCACCATGCCCAGCACGCGGGTGCGCATCTCATGATCGAAGCCGTTCATCACCGAGAGCACGACGATCATCACGACCACGCCAAGGGCGAGCCCGATCATCGAGGTCAGGGAAATGAATGACACAAAATGATTGCGACGCTTTGCACGGGTATAACGCGTGCCGATAAATACGAAGAGAGGTCTGAACATGTCGGGGCTTGTTCGGAGGGAAAAGGAACGTCCTTGTGGCGGGGGTCGATAACCAGCTTTACACTCAGACCACCGCCGCTACCATGGGTTCGCCATGTCGACATTAGATGAAGAAGATCGCCGCGAATACTACCGTATCGAGGACACGATCGCACTGGAAATTAGGCCTCTGTCTGCTCCCGAAGCCGCAGGCCAGGAAGTGTTGCAGGATGCTTCCCCACTCTTCAACCTGCTCAGCGAACTGCACCTGAGTGAATTCGAGTCGCAGCACCTGTTGCGCCAGATCAGCGAACGCGACAGGGCCATCGCTGCGTTCCTGAAATCGCAGAACAAGCGCATCGACCTGCTTAGCCAGGTGGTCGCCCTGACCGTGCTCGGCCACATCGGCGAGCCGCAACCGGTGATCATCTCCGAAGGCGGGATCGACTTTCAGTACCCGACGCCGATTGCGGTCGGTGCGCACCTGTCGGTGAAACTGGTGCTGATGCCTCAGGCGCTGGGCCTGCTACTGCGCGCCCGCGTCACCCATTGCGACCGCAAGGGTGACGGCTATGACGTCGGCACCGAGTTCGAACACCTGACCGATGCCCAGCGGCAGTTGCTCGCCCGCTATATCTTGCAGAAGCAGGCTCAGGAACGACGTCTGGCCCGCGAACAGAACGAGTCTGGCATTTAAATTAAGGAAGCACCGTGACCCTCATCTACGGCCACCGCGGCGCCAAGGGCGAAGCACCGGAAAACACCCTGACCAGCTTTCAGGAATGTCTCAAGCACGGCGTACGCCGTTGCGAACTGGATCTGCACCTGTCCAAGGACGGCGAGTTGATGGTCATCCATGACCCGACGCTCAAGCGCACCACCGAGCGGCGCGGCAAAGTGGTCGAACACACTGCCGCCGAACTGGTGACCTACGACGCGCGCAAGGGCGGCCCGGGCTGGATCAAGCCGTGCCCGATTCCGACGATGGAAGAGTTGTTCGAGAAATGCGATTTCGAACACTGGCAACTGGAAGTCAAAAGCGCTTCACGCACCCGTGCCGCGACCACGGTACTGGCGATTCGAGAAATGGCTCAACGCCACGGTTTGCTGGACAAGATCACGATTACTTCGAGTTCGCGAGAAGTATTGAAAGCGGCGCTGGATCTGGTGCCGGACGTGTCGCGCGGCCTAGTAGCCGAGTACGCCTGGCTCGATCCGTTGAAGGTCGCCCAGAATTATGGCTGTGAGATTCTGGCGCTGAACTGGACGCTGTGTACGCCGGAACGCCTGCAAAAGGCGCAGCGTCAGGGGCTGCATGTGTCGGTATGGACCGTCAACGAGCCTGCGCTGATGCGCAGACTCGCCGACTTCGGCGTTGACAGCCTGATTACAGACTTTCCCGGTTTGGCCACTGCCACCCTCGAGAATTGCTGAAATCGGTCTCCCCGGCCGGCTCAGGCCACCGGCCGGAGCCCGTCAAAAAAGCCGGTTGAGGCCATCGTACGCCGCTACCCGATAGGCTTCGGCCATGGTCGGGTAGTTGAACGTCGTGTTGACGAAGTACTTCAGGGTATTCAACTCGCCCGGCTGGCTCATGATCGCCTGACCGATGTGCACGATCTCCGACGCCTGATAACCAAAGCAGTGAACGCCCAGCACTTGCAGGGTTTCACGGTGGAACAGGATTTTCAGCATGCCTTGCGGCTCGCCGGCAATCTGCGCTCGCGCCATGCTCTTGAAGAACGCTTTGCCGACTTCGTACGGCACTTTGGCCTGGGTCAGTTCCTGCTCGTTCTTGCCGATCGAACTGATCTCCGGAATCGTGTAGATACCGGTCGGCACGTCATTTACAAAGCGCCAGCTACCATTATCAACGATGCTGCCGGCCGCCGAACGACCCTGGTCGTGGGCGGCACTGGCCAGGCTCGGCCAGCCGATCACGTCGCCCGCACCGTAAATGTTCGGCACGCAAGTGTGATATGCCTCGTCGACTTCGATCTGACCACGGCTATTGACCTTCACGCCGATGTTTTCCAGACCCAACTGATCGGTGTTGCCGGTACGGCCGTTGCACCAGAGCAAGGCGTCGGCCTTGATCTTCTTGCCGGACTTGAGGTGCAGGATCACGCCGTTATCGACGCCTTCCACACGCTCGTAGTCTTCGTTGTGGCGCACGGTGATGTTGTTGTTGCTGAAGTGGTAGCTCAACGCCTGGGAGATTTCCGAGTCGAGGAAGCTCAGCAATTGACCGCGGTTATCCACCAGCTCAACCAGTACCCCCAGACCACTGAAGATCGAAGCGTATTCGCAACCAATCACGCCCGCGCCGTAGACGATCAGTTTGCGCGGTGTGTGGCCGAGGCTGAGGATGGTGTCGCTATCGTAGATACGCGGGTGGTGGAAATCGATGTCGGCCGGGCGATAAGGACGCGAGCCGGTGGCGATGATGATGTGCTTGGCCACCAGTTTCTCGACCACACCGTTGGCGCAGACCACTTCGATGGTTTGCTCGTCGGCGAAGCTGCCAGTACCAAAGAACACGTCGACGCGGTTACGGGCGTAGTAGCCGGTACGCGAGGCGACTTGTTTGGCAATGACTTTTTCGGCGCTTTTCAACACATCCGGGAAGGAGAACCAGCGCGGCTCACCGATCGCCCGGAACATCGGGTTGGTGTTGAACTGCATGATCTGCCGCACCGAGTGACGCAGTGCCTTGGACGGGATGGTGCCGAGGTGGGTGCAGTTGCCGCCGACCTGACGACGGCTGTCGACCATCGCGACCTTGCGCCCTGCTTTGGCGGCGTTCATTGCCGCGCCTTCTCCCGCTGGGCCAGAACCCAGTACCACCACGTCGTAGTTGTAGACAGCCATGCGTACTCCTCAGAACAGGCCGAGGTGCCAGCAGCACCTGCGGCTAAATCACGCCGAATGGCGGCGCGAAGGAACAATTGGGGGCCAGTAATGAACCCGGACACAGTCTATAGAAGCGTCACCGCCGCGCACATTAACCCTTGGTCGCGTCGTAGGCTACTTTTGCCTGCACTACAACGCCAGCTTTCGTACTGTCCTCAGTCAGTTTTTGTGCCACTGAGCCGCTCGAAAGCCTGAGTGGTGCGTATGACGAAACCTGTATCGGCACGCATTACAAAGAATGCAGCAATGTCATGTTTTTCGGCATAGTCCCACGCCCTTTCAGGACCGAGAATCAGCAACAGTGTCGATAGTCCATCGGCCATCAACGCTGAAGGATGAATCACCGTGACTGACGCGAGGTCATGTAGGACCGGCGCACCGCTGCGGGCATCGAAGGTGTGGGAATAGCGCCTGCCATCGTGCAGAAAATAGTTGCGGTAGTCGCCGGAGGTGGAAACGCCGTAGCCATTGACGTTGATGATGCGCTCGGCGACTTGTTGATCATCGCGAGGCTCTTCCAGTGCGATGCGCCAGGGCGAGCCGTCGAGTTTTTTGCCCTTCGCCTTCAGCTCGCCCGTGGCCTCGGCGAGGTAATCGTGGATGCCCATGGCATCCAGCCTGGCAGCGATCGTGTCGACGGCGTAACCGGCAGCGATGCTGTTGAAGTCGACTTCAACAGCGGCGTCCTTGCACAACTGATCGCCCTCAATGCGCAGATGCTGATGGCCGACCCGCTGCATCACTTCAGCCAATGCAGCGGTGTCGGGGATTTTTTCTTCGCGACCTTGCGGGCCGAAACCCCAGAGATTCATCAGCGGTTCGACGGTGAGGTCGTAGGTGCCTTCACTTTGCTCTGCCAGTTGTTCGCCGACCCGAACCAATTCGAGCACCGACGCGGGCACGGCTCGGCAACTGTCAGCGGGCAACGCGTTGAAACGCTCGATGTCCGAGTCGCTACGGTAAGTGGACAGTTGTTGATCAACTTCGCTGAGGATGCCTTCCACTTCGCTGCGAACTATCGCCGGTTCGGCAAGACCGGCGTGGCGCACATACTTGACCGACCACGTGCTGCCCATGGCCGGGCCGCCGAAGCTTTCCATGGAATCGCCGTTGCCGCAGCCGGACAAAATGCCAGCCAGCACCACGAGCCACCCCCAGCGTCCAATTAACAATTCTTCATCTCCCTGCAAAACCGCGCCAGCCATTATGGGCTACAGACCCCGCTAGCTCCCAAACGAACGCAACGACTTCATAAAAATTCAATAGTGAGTACCTGCACATGTCCTCTACAACGGGCAAAGGCAAAGCGATTTTTCGCGTTGTCAGTGGCAACTTCCTCGAAATGTTCGACTTTATGGTCTATGGCTTCTACGCCACGGCCATCGCCAAGACCTTCTTCCCGAACGACAGCGCCTTCGCCTCCCTGATGCTTTCGCTCGCCACCTTTGGCGCCGGCTTCCTGATGCGGCCACTGGGCGCGATTTTTCTGGGCGCTTACATCGACCGCCATGGTCGTCGCAAAGGCCTGATCATTACCCTGGCGATGATGGCCGCCGGCACCGTGCTGATTGCCTGCGTACCGGGATACGCAACGCTCGGCGTCGCCGCACCGTTACTGGTGTTGTTCGGACGCCTGCTGCAGGGCTTCTCGGCGGGTGTAGAACTGGGCGGTGTCTCGGTTTATCTGGCGGAAATTTCCACCCCGGGGCGCAAGGGCTTTTTCGTTAGTTGGCAATCCGCCAGCCAACAAGCGGCCGTGGTATTTGCCGGCCTGCTTGGCGTCGGCCTCAACCACTGGCTGAGTCCGGAGCAAATGGGCGAATGGGGCTGGCGCGTGCCGTTCCTGATCGGCTGCATGATCGTTCCAATAATCTTCGTCATTCGCCGCTCGCTGGAGGAGACCCCGGAATTCCAGGCGCGCAAACATCGCCCGACCTTGCGGGAAATCGTCCGCTCGATCAGTCAGAACTTTGGCATCGTCCTCGCCGGCATGGCGCTGGTGGTGATGACCACGGTTTCGTTCTACCTCATCACCGCCTACACCCCGACCTTCGGCAAAGCTGAACTGCATCTGTCGGATCTGGATGCATTGCTGGTGACGGTGTGCATCGGCCTGTCGAACTTCTTCTGGTTGCCGGTGATGGGCTCTGTATCCGACAAGATCGGCCGCAAACCCCTATTGCTGGCGGCGACAATTCTGGCGATTCTGACGGCTTATCCGGCGCTGTCGTGGCTGGTGGCGAACCCGAGTTTCAGCCATCTGCTGATCGTCGAGTTGTGGCTGTCGTTCCTGTACGGCTCGTACAACGGCGCGATGGTGGTGGCACTGACCGAGATCATGCCGGTAGAGGTTCGTACGACCGGGTTCTCGTTGGCCTACAGCCTGGCGACGGCTACCTTCGGCGGCTTCACTCCAGCGGCGTGTACTTACCTGATCCATATATTGGGCAACAAGGCTGCGCCGGGAATCTGGCTCAGCGGTGCGGCGGTACTGGGGTTGATTGCGACGCTGGTGCTGTTTCGTGGCAATAAGCATGAACTGCGCACGGCGCAAGCCTCGGTAGTCGGCGGCGCCTGACAGGACACCTTCAACAGCCGCACAAACAAAAACGCCCCGACCAAAGTCGGGGCGTTTTCATGTGCAGCTAAGGCTTAGCGCGGGAAGGCTGGCGGGTTTACACCGGCCATGTCTTCCATCACGCGAACAACCTGGCAGCTATAACCGAACTCGTTGTCGTACCAGACGTAAAGAACAACGCGGTTGTCCTGAACGATGGTTGCTTCAGCGTCGACAACACCGGCGTGGCGCGAGCCAACGAAGTCGGTGGATACCACTTCCTGCGAGTTGACGAAGTCGATTTGCTTGTGCAGATCGGAGTGCAGCGCCATGTAGCGCAGGTACTCGTTCATCTCTTCACGGGTGGCGGCTTTCTCAAGGTTCAGGTTGAGAATGGCCATCGACACGTTTGGCGTCGGAACACGGATCGCGTTACCGGTCAGCTTGCCGGCCAACTCAGGCAGGGCCTTGGCAGCAGCGGTAGCAGCACCGGTCTCGGTGATGACCATGTTCAGCGCAGCGGAACGACCACGGCGATCGCCTTTGTGGAAGTTGTCGATCAGGTTCTGGTCGTTGGTGTACGAGTGAACAGTTTCGACGTGACCGTTGATGATGCCGAACTTGTCATTCACAGCTTTGAGCACCGGCACGATGGCGTTGGTGGTGCAGGAAGCGGCGGACACGATCTTGTCGTCAGCGGTGATTTCACCGTGGTTGATGCCGTGAACGATGTTCTTCAGCTTGCCTTTGCCAGGCGCGGTCAGAACAACGCGGTCGATGCCCGGGCACGCCAGGTGCTGACCCAGACCATCGGCGTCACGCCATACACCGGTGTTGTCCACCAGCAGCGCATCTTTGATGCCGTACTGGGTGTAATCCACCTCGGTCGGGTTCTTCGCGTAGATCACCTGGATCAGGTTACCGTTGGCGGTGATGGTGCTGTTTTCTTCATCGATGGTGATGGTGCCGTTGAACGAACCATGAACCGAGTCGCGACGCAGCAGGCTGGCGCGTTTGGTCAAGTCGTTGTCGGCGCCTTTGCGCACCACGATGGCACGCAGACGCAGACCGTCGCCACCACCGGTTTTCTCGATCAGGATGCGGGCCAGCAGACGACCGATACGACCGAAGCCGTACAGTACAACGTCGGTGCCTTTGCGGGCCGAAGCGTTTTGCTGGCCAACCACGTCAGCCATCTCTTCGCGAACGAACTGCTCGGCGGTGCGGCCATTGCCTTCGTTACGGAATTTGAACGCCAACTTGCCCAGGTCTACCGAAGCCGCGCCGAGCTTGAGCTCGCTCATGGCTTTAAGCAGAGGGAATGTTTCGTGGACGGAGAGTTCGCTGTCGTCGGAAGAACGGTGGCGCGCAAAGCGGTGAGCTTTGAGAATCGCGATGACAGACTGGTTGATCAGGCTGCGGCCATAGATCGAGCTCACCACGTTGTTATTGCGGTAAAGCTGACCGATAAGCGGAATCATCGCTTCTGCGAGTGCTTCACGGTCGATCCATTCACCAAGACACTGGTCGGGCTTCTGAGTCACGGTAACCTTCCACATGTAGGGGCAGAAAAAAGGGGCTACATTATGCCGCCGGGAGCCTCTTGTAGCAATGCGCGCTTGTCGCGCAACCGGTAACAAAATCCCGTTCAAAAAAATTACGCCCTTCTCCAGCCCAGTAAAACCGGGGCCTGCAGCGCAGTCAATTTTTCGACGACTGTTAGACGATGTCCGTAACCCTCCGTAACACCACCCGGTTTCGGCACTACATAATCATTAAAAAAGTACTCGTTTTTATGGTTACCACTACATTTTGCGCAATCAGCGAAGATAGACACAGTCTGCAACTGACAGGCAGCACCTGACGCCGCTACAATTACCGACTTTGTCGCAACGCCTGGAGCTCAACCTTCCGTGCCTGTTCTGCGTCTACCGCTTCTCCCTGCCGAGGCAGGTAAACAGCACTGGGGCAACCTGCCCGGTGCCGCCCTGAGCCTGGCGATTGCCGAGGCTGCCAGCGCTGCCAAGCGCTTCACCCTGCTACTGACCGCCGACAGCCAGAGTGCTGAACGACTGGAACAGGAGCTGAGTTTCTTCGCCCCGGATTTGCCCGTTCTGCATTTCCCCGACTGGGAAACCCTGCCCTACGATCTGTTCTCGCCGCACCAGGACATCATTTCCCAGCGCATCGCCAGCCTATATAGGCTGCCGGAACTGGAGCACGGCGTGCTGGTGGTGCCGATCACCACGGCCCTGCATCGCCTGGCACCGACCAAATTCCTGCTCGGCAGCAGCCTGGTGCTGGACGTCGGCCAGAAGCTTGATGTCGAACAGATGCGCTCGCGGCTTGAAGCCAGCGGCTATCGCTACGTCGACACCGTTTACGAACATGGCGAGTTCACCGTGCGCGGCGCGCTGATCGACCTGTTCCCGATGGGCAGCAAACTGCCGTATCGCATCGATCTGTTCGACGACGAAATCGAAACCCTGCGCACTTTCGACCCGGAAAACCAGCGCTCCATCGACAAGGTCGATTCGGTCAAGCTGCTGCCGGCCAGGGAATTCCCGCTGCAAAAAGATGCGGTGACCCGCTTCAAGGCGCGTTTTCGCGAGCGTTTCGATGTCGACTTCCGTCGCTGCCCGATCTTTCAGGACCTGAGCAGCGGCATCACGCCGGCCGGTATCGAGTACTACCTGCCGCTGTTCTTTGATGAAACCTCGACCCTGTTCGATTACCTGCCACAGGACACCCAAGTGTTCTCGCTGCCGGGCATCGAGCAAGCGGCAGAGAACTTCTGGAACGACGTGCGCAACCGCTATGAAGAACGCCGCGTCGATCCATCGCGTCCTTTATTGCCACCCGCCGAACTGTTCCTGCCGGTGGAAGACTGCTTCGCCCGCCTCAAGAACTGGCCGCGGGTGGTCGCCAGCCAGCAGGACGTGGACACTGGCGCTGGTCGCGAACGCTTCCCCGCTCAAGCGCTGCCGAATCTGGCCATCGAAGCCAAAGCCACCCAACCGCTGGCGGCGCTGGCAGCGTTCCTCGATGAGTTCCCCGGCCGCGTGCTGTTCACCGCCGAATCGGCGGGCCGTCGCGAAGTGTTGCTGGAGCTGCTGGAACGCCTGAAGTTACGGCCGAAAACCGTCGACAGTTGGCCGGACTTTGTCGAGAGCAAGGATCGCCTGGCAATTACGATTGCCCCGCTCGACGAAGGCTTGCTGCTCGACACGCCTTCGCTGGCACTGGTGGCGGAGAGTCCGCTGTTCGGCCAGCGGGTGATGCAGCGTCGTCGCCGCGAAAAGCGGACCGACGCCAACAACGACGCAGTGATCAAAAACCTCACCGAGCTGCGCGAAGGCGCACCGGTGGTGCATATCGACCATGGCGTCGGCCGCTATCTGGGCCTGACGATTCTGGAAATCGACAATCAGGCGGCGGAATTCCTCACCCTGGAATACGCCGAGAACGCCAAGCTCTACGTGCCCGTCGCCAATTTGCACCTGATTGCTCGCTACACCGGCAGCGACGATGCGCTGGCCCCACTGCACCGCCTCGGCTCCGAGACCTGGCAGAAAGCCAAACGCAAAGCCGCCGAACAAGTGCGTGATGTGGCTGCCGAACTGCTCGATATCTACGCCCGTCGTGCCGCTCGCGAAGGCTACGCCTTTGCCGACCCGAAAGCCGATTACGCGACGTTCAGCGCCGGTTTCCCGTTCGAAGAAACGCCGGATCAGCAATCGACCATCGAAGCCGTGCGCGAAGACATGCTCGCGCCGAAACCGATGGATCGACTGGTCTGCGGCGACGTGGGTTTCGGCAAGACCGAAGTGGCCATGCGCGCGGCGTTCATTGCCGTGCACGGCGGCCGCCAGGTGGCGATTCTGGTGCCGACCACCCTGCTCGCCCAGCAACACTACAACAGCTTTCGCGATCGCTTCGCCGACTGGCCGGTGACCGTGGAAGTGATGAGCCGCTTCAAATCGGCCAAGGAAGTCAACGCTGCGATTGCCGATCTGGCCGAAGGCAAGATCGACATCGTCATCGGCACCCACAAGCTACTGTCCGATGACGTAAAGATCAAAAACCTTGGGCTGGTGATCATCGACGAAGAGCACCGCTTCGGCGTGCGTCAAAAAGAACAGCTCAAAGCGCTGCGCAGCGAAGTCGACATCCTGACGCTGACCGCTACGCCGATCCCGCGCACGCTGAACATGGCGGTGTCAGGCATGCGTGACCTGTCGATCATTGCCACGCCACCGGCACGACGTCTGTCGGTGCGCACCTTCGTCATGGAGCAGAACAAGAGCACGGTCAAAGAAGCCCTGCTGCGTGAACTGCTGCGCGGCGGCCAGGTTTACTACCTGCACAACGATGTGAAAACCATCGAGAAGTGCGCCGCCGATCTGGCCGAACTGGTGCCGGAAGCGCGGATCGGCATCGGCCACGGGCAGATGCGCGAACGCGAACTCGAACAGGTGATGAGCGACTTCTACCACAAGCGTTTCAACGTGCTGATCGCCTCGACCATTATCGAGACCGGCATCGATGTGCCAAGTGCCAACACCATCATCATCGAGCGCGCCGACAAGTTCGGTCTGGCGCAGTTGCACCAGTTGCGCGGTCGCGTCGGTCGCAGTCACCACCAGGCTTACGCTTACCTGCTGACACCGCCACGCCAGCAAATCACTTCGGACGCAGAAAAGCGTCTGGAGGCGATCGCCAATACCCAGGACCTTGGCGCCGGTTTCGTACTGGCGACCAACGACCTGGAAATCCGCGGCGCAGGCGAATTGCTCGGCGATGGCCAGAGCGGTCAGATTCAAGCCGTGGGCTTCACGCTGTACATGGAGATGCTTGAGCGCGCGGTGAAATCGATCCGCAAGGGCGAGCAACCGAACCTCGATCAACCGCTCGGCGGTGGCCCGGAGGTCAATCTGCGAGTGCCGGCGCTGATTCCGGAAGATTATCTGCCGGATGTTCATGCCCGACTGATCCTGTACAAGCGCATTGCCTCGGCGACTGACGAGGAAGGCTTGAAGGACTTGCAGGTCGAGATGATCGACCGCTTCGGCCTGCTGCCGGAGCCGACCAAAAATCTGGTGCGCATCACTGCGCTGAAATTGCAGGCCGAACAACTGGGCATCAAGAAGGTCGATGGCGGGCCGCAAGGTGGACGTATCGAATTCGCCGCGCAGACGCCGGTTGACCCGATGACGTTGATCAAACTGATCCAGAGCCAGCCCAAACGCTACAAATTCGAAGGCGCCACGATGTTCAAGTTCCAGGTGCCGATGGAGCGCCCGGAAGAGCGCTTTAATACTGTAGAGGCGCTGTTCGAGCGCCTCATCCCGAAAACTGCTTGAAGGACGCCGCATGCGCCTGTTTCGCTCACTGACCTTGCTACTGACCTTGGTAGCGCCCACGGCATTTGCCGATGACACCTATCAAGTTGAAATGATTCTGGTCCGCCAGAACGCGGTTCCGGCGATTGTCAGTCGCACCGCACCGGAAGACTGGGCCGCAGGCGCCCAGCGCCTGGGCGATGATAGCAACCGCACACCTGCGCTCGGCGATGTTGCCAGCAAACTCACCGCCAGCGGCGACTACAGCGTGTTGATGCACAAAGCCTGGCAGCAGCCACTTGGCGAGGCGCCGACCAAAGTCGCTGTCAGCGACGGCAAAGAACAGTTCGGCCAGTTCCCGATCGAAGGCACGCTTGAGATGAAGCTCGGGCGTTTCACCGACGTGACGGCCGACTTCTGGGTCAATCAGATCGACGCCAATGGCCTGGTCACCTCAAGCGAACGCCTGCGACAGGACAGTCACACCAAAAACGGCCAACTCAACTATCTCGACAACGGCCACCTGGCCCTGCTGATCAAGATCACTTCCCTGACGGCTCCAGCTCCACGGCAAGCGCCTGAAGCCATTGCGGACTGACCGAAGTCCTTATGTCTGCCCCCTTAAGTAAACCGTTGGCACCCTCCTGGGTCAGCCGATTCAAGGAACAAAGCCTGGAGCGTGGCCGCCGCTACGCCCTGGAAAACCGGGTACGCATCGCCCAGGTCGGCGATGCGACCATCACCGCCAGTTGCGAAGGCTCTGGCGGTAACGTCTACCGTCAGACCATTCACTTGCGCGAGTCAGCCAAAGGCACCTTGCTGTTGGTCGACGCCGGGTGCACCTGCCCGGTTCGCATCAACTGCAAACACTGCGCAGCGGTGTTGCTGCATATACAGGAAACCCTCGATTTCCCCGCCGCCGCCAAAGACGCCGAACTGCTGGAAAAACTTCAAGCCGTACTGGAGAACCGCAGCCCCAAAGCCCCGCCGCAAGTGCTGATCGACAACGTGCAACCGCTGCCACGCCTGTGGCTGGCCAGTGTCGAGTTCAGCGCTTTCGAACCGCGCAACGGCAAAATGCAGCGCTATATTCAACATCGCGCGGCGTTGTCCTTCAGTTATCTGGACGAATACGTCAGCGGGCAGAAAAACAGCGACATCCTGATTCGCCAGGAAGCCCAGACGCTGCGGATAAAACGCCACCCGGAAATAGAACAGTCCTACCGCGAACAGTTACGAATCCTCGGCTTCCGTATCGCCACGCGACAAAGCAAAGCCTTGCCGGAAAGTGCTGGCGAACTCTATGAGATGGTCAACGACAGCGCCTGGCTGACCTTTACCCTCAATGATTTGCCGAAGCTGCGCACACACGGCTGGGAATTACAGATCGACGAAGAGTTCGGCTTCGACCTGACTGCCGTGGATGACTGGTACGCCACCGTAGAACAGGCGCCGGAGCGCGACTGGTTTGATCTGGAGCTGGGGATTATCGTCAACGGTGAGCGCCTGAGCCTGTTGCCGATCCTGCTCAACCTGATGCGCTCCCATGCTGAAATCCTCAATCCGGAACGCCTTGCACGCCGCCGCGATGACGAACTGATTCTGGTCAACGTTCCGCAACGCAACAGCGAGCACGGGCCGCTGCAAGTAGCGCTGCCGCTGGGTCGATTGAAACCGGTACTCGCGACCTTGGGCGAGTTCTATTTGCAGGAACCCGGGGAAACCACCCTTCGCCTGAGCAAGGCTGACGCCACACGCTTGAATTCGCTGGAAGGCATTCCGCTGCTTTGGGAGGGTGGCGAACAGATCCGCACCTTTGCCCAGCGTCTGCGTGACATTCGCGATTTCAGTGCAAAAGCACCAGAGGGATTGAACGCGACGTTGCGCCCCTACCAGCTCGAAGGCTTGAGCTGGATGCAATCGCTGCGGCAGCTGGAGGTCGGTGGGATTCTTGCGGACGACATGGGACTGGGTAAAACCCTGCAGACACTGGCGCATATTCTCAGCGAGAAAAATGCCGGACGCCTGAACCGCCCGTGCATGGTGGTGATGCCCACCAGCCTGATCCCGAACTGGCTTGATGAAGCGGCTCACTTCACACCGCAACTGAAAGTGGTGGCCCTGTACGGAGCCAGCCGCAAAAAGCATTTCGATCATTTGGCCGACTATGACCTGATCCTCACCACCTACGCGCTGCTGCCCAAGGACATCGAGCGTCTGGCGCAACAGCCTTTGCACGTATTGGTGCTGGACGAAGCGCAGTACATCAAGAACCCAAACAGCAAAGCGGCCCAGGCTGCGCGCGAATTGAACGCTCGCCAACGCCTGTGCCTGAGCGGCACGCCACTGGAAAACCACTTGGGTGAACTGTGGTCGCTGTTCCATTTCCTGCTGCCCGGCTGGCTCGGCGACGTCAAAAGCTTCAACGCCGATTACCGCGTACCGATCGAAAAGCGCGGGAGTGAAGTCAGACTTCAGCACCTCAACGGTCGAATAAAACCGTTTTTGCTGCGCCGCACCAAGGAGCAGGTTGCGACTGAACTGCCACCCAAAACTGAAATCATCCACTGGGTCGATCTCAACGAAGCCCAGCGCGATGTGTACGAAACCATGCGCTTGGCCATGGATAAGAAAGTCCGCGACGAGATCACCCGCAAAGGCGTGGCACGCAGTCAGATCATCATTCTTGAAGCGCTGCTGAAACTGCGTCAGGTCTGCTGTGATTTGCGCTTGGTTAACGACGCTACCCTGCCCGCTCGCGGCAGTACCTCAGGCAAACTCGACAGCTTGATGGAGATGCTGGAGGAGCTGTTCGAGGAAGGTCGGCGGATACTGCTGTTTTCGCAGTTCACTTCGATGTTGTCATTGATTGAAGACGAGCTGAAAAAACGCAATATCTCCTACGCTTTGCTGACCGGGCAGACCCGGGACCGACGTACGCCGGTGAAGGAATTTCAGAGTGGCAAGCGTCAGATTTTTCTGATCAGCCTGAAGGCCGGCGGTGTTGGCTTGAACCTGACGGAAGCGGACACAGTGATTCACTACGATCCATGGTGGAACCCGGCGACCGAGAATCAGGCGACTGACCGCGCGTATCGGATCGGCCAGGAGAAACCGGTATTCGTCTACAAGATGATTGCCCGAGGCACGGTGGAAGAGAAGATTCAGCACCTGCAGAAAGAAAAATCCGACCTGGCGGCGGGCGTGCTGGATGGGCGCAAGGCGGGGGACTGGAAATTGCAGAGCGATGACATTGAAGCGCTGTTTGCGCCGTTGCCGGATAAGTTCGAGAAGCGCTAAGACTGTCGGCGTCAGTCGGGCAGTTTTTGCGAGCAAGCCCTCTCCCAACCTGGATCTGTAGTGCTCACAACTCCAGACTGGGAACAGCGGGGCAATACTGCAAGGTTCAGCTATCAACTCCTGGGGGCAGGCAGCGGCGCAAAAAGTGCCTCAATATCGCTTTGCTCCAGCTTCCAGCCGCCAGTGGTACCGCCTTCAAGCACCGCACCGGCCAACGCCGCTTTCTCCTGCTGCATCGCCTGTATTTTTTCTTCCACCGTGCCTCGGGCAATCATTTTGTAGACGAACACCGGGTTGTTTTGCCCAATCCGGTAGGCACGGTCTGTCGCCTGATTTTCTACCGCAGGGTTCCACCACGGGTCGAAATGGATGACTGTGTCCGCCGCTGTCAGGTTCAAACCTGTGCCGCCGGCTTTCAAACTGATCAGAAACAACGGCACCTTACCGCCCTGAAAGTCTTTCACCGGTGTACGCCGATCCGTCGTTTCGCCGGTCAGCAGCGAATAGCCAAGACCACGCTGCTGCAACTCCTGCTCAATCAGGGCGAGCATCGACGTGAATTGTGAAAAGAGCAGAATTCTGCGGCCCTCACCAAGCAGCTCTTCGAGCATCTCCATCAGACTGGACAGTTTTCCGCTGCCGGAGCGAAGGGTCTTCGGCGTCAGCGGCATTTTGATCAACCGCAGATCGCAACAGACCTGGCGTAGCTTGAGCAAAGCGTCAAGGATAATGATTTGAGTGCCGCCTACACCGCTGCGGGCAATTTCCTCACGCACCTTCTTGTCCATGGCCACGCGAACCGTTTCATAAACGTCTCGTTGACCATCGCTCAGATCAACCCAATGCACAATTTCTGTTTTTGGCGGCAACTCGGTCGCCACCTGGTCTTTCTTTCGACGCAACAGAAACGGCTTTATCCTGGCCGTCAAATGTTGCATACGCTGGGCATTGCCGTGTTTTTCGATGGGCGTACGGTAGTCGCGATTGAACGATTTGCTATCACCAAGCCAGCCAGGCAATAGAAAGTGAAACTGAGACCACAACTCGCCCAGGTGGTTTTCCAGTGGTGTTCCGCTCAGGCACAACCGCTGGCGAGCCTGCAGATCACGGGCCGCCTGAGCAGCCTTGCTGACTGGATTCTTGATGTTCTGTGCCTCATCGAGAATCAGCACACTCCACATCTGCGGCTGCAGAGCGTCAAGGTCTCGCGGCAGCAGCGCGTAGGTCGTCAGTACCAAGTCGTACTCGGCAAGGCAGGCAAAATCCTTTTGACGCGTCGCGCCATGCAGCGCCAACACCTTCAATTGCGGAGTAAAACGCTGTGACTCATCCAGCCAGTTGGGTATCAGGCTTGTGGGCATCACGACGAGTGCAGGATGATCGAGCCGTCCAGCCTGCTTTTCCGTGAGTAGATGCGCCAGGGTTTGCAGGGTTTTCCCCAACCCCATGTCATCGCCAAGAATACCGCCAACCTCCAGCTCGCGCAGGGTTTGCATCCAGTTCAGACCTTCGAGCTGGTAGGGACGCAACTGCGCCTTGAGACCGGCGGGTGCAGCGACGTGCGCATGCGTCGACTCGCGCAATCGCTTTGCAAAAGCGCGCAATCGATCACCACCTTGCCAGTCGAGCGACACGCCTTCCAGTAAACTCAGACGCGCAGCATCGGGAGCACTCAAGCGCAACGCATCGCCCTGATGATTGCCCAGATACAACTCAGCAAGCGTGGCCATCAGCGGCTTGACCCTGCCATAGGGTAGCGCGACTTTTGTAGTTGCACGGGAAGCGAGGTGACCACCTCCCAGCTCGATCAAGAGTTGCTCATCATCGCTGCGCTGACCCAGGCTGGAGGGCTCGAGCAACTGTGGCTGGCTGCGTAACAAATGCAACAGGATCGGCAACAGGCTGTACCGCTCGCCGTTGACGACAATACCTAGCTGCAGATCAAACCACTGATGCCCGGACTCCTCCTCGACTTCTGCATACCACTGCTCCACAGGCTGCAAATTGAAATGAAAGCCAGGGCTGATATCGATTTTCCAGTTAGCCTCGCGCAACACCGCGAGTCCATCCTGCATAAATAATAGCCAGGCCGAATCATCGGGCAGGGCGAACATCTCGCCCGGACGGTCAATGCTACTTTTGCGCGTGGCCTTTTTAAAACCTTGCTTCGTCAAGAGCTGGCGCAAGGCTTTCTCGGCGGCGGGTTGGCGTTGAATACGCTGAGTTTCAACACCACTGAGGACCAACACTTCCGGATTTCTGTCCGTTGCTGGATGTCCGTTGTAGGTAAACGCCAATGCCGCCCGATGCTCCAGCTCATATTGCCAGCGCGCATAACGCTTGCCACTGGCGAGAGTGAGGTGAGCCTTGGGCAGAACGTTGTCGATAACACGATCAGTGAGGGCATGCGGCGGAGCAACCTGGGTCACAGCGCCCATGCGATGGCTAAACTGCATCGACTGACGAGCCGGAATTTCCGGAGCCAGCGTCAAATGACAAGCCAGTTTCTCATCCAGGTCGCTAAACAGAGGGCCGATCTGATGCCGCTCGCGGTCAAGATAGTAAAGAGGCTCCACAGCCAGTGGCGACTCCACCGCGGCTTCGTCACTGCTCCACTGAGAACGGAAACTGCCGTTTGGCTGCTCAGCCCAAGCAAAACGCCCCACCCTCCTCACGCCTTTGGTTAGAGGATGCAACACTTCAAAATCCAGGAAGAGTCGTGAGGTATTCAACAACATCTCAAGCAATTCAGCACCACTGCTACCCTCCAGAGGATAGCCGCTGTAATACGCATGATGGGAGTGCATGGCGACCAACAGCCTGGCAATGCGCAAGTCGAGTTCGGATAAGTAACCAGGTTGGCGGATCAGCAAGTCCGACAGCGAATACAGCGACTTGATATCGCGCAACTCGCCACTCTTGAGCTGATATCCCTTGAAAATCTGTACCAGCCACTTCCCTGTAGCAGGGGTTTCCTTGAGTTTGTATAACAGCCGCGTACTCGCCGCTTGCGCCAGTTCCCCGCCAGGCTTTGTCGCCGCGGGTATATCGGCGAGCCAACGCTCCAACTCACGATTGAGTTGAACCGGAGCGCGACTGTCAGATGAATTAACGGGTACTTCCTCCTTCAGGTGGTAAATAGCCGCAGCGCAGTGCTTGCAATAAAGCATGACAGGGCAAGAGCAAGAGCATTCGAGCCGCCAATGCCCCCCCGCTTTGACAAGCTCAATGACTTGCTCATACACCTCAATCCCAGAGCCGACACACGAAGCGACGACCCTTGAGTCGTCGATCTGAAGGATCGCTATCCGATCCTCGTCCGCATACTTCAGAGCCCTGTCCAGAGTGCGCTGGCTGAACACATCTTCCCAAGGCAGAGCATCCAGTTGCTCAACTATCGTAGTCACGCTGTCAACCCGCCAAAACGCGTGACAGGATCGACTTCACCGCACCCATCCCGTCCTGTAACGCCTGCTCGATCTGGGCCATGGTGATGACTTCAGTGGTCTTGCCCGCCGCCGGGTTCACCACCAGTGCCAGACAGGCGTAGTCCAGATCCAGTTCACGAGCCAGCGCCGCTTCCGGCATACCGGTCATGCCGACGATGTCGCAGCCATCACGCTCCAGACGGACGATTTCTGCGACAGTCTCCAGACGCGGGCCTTGCATGCAGGCGTAAACGCCCTGATCGCTGTATCCGCAGCCTTCGGCGGCTAACGCAGCAATCAACTGCTGACGCAACGGTTCGCTGTAGGGAAAGCTGAAGTCGATGTGGGTGACATGCTCCAGGTCATCGGCGAAATAGGTGTGCTCACGCCCACTGGTGTAATCGACGATCTGATGCGGCACGCAGAAATGCCCGGTGTCCATGGCCGGGTGAATCCCGCCGACGGCATTGACCGCGATGATTGCTTCGGCACCGGCCTGCTTCAACGCCCAAAGATTGGCGCGGTAGTTGACCTTGTGCGGCGGGAGACGGTGCGGATGGCCGTGCCGGGCGAGGAACAGCACTTCCTTGCCCGCGTATTCGCCAACCTGCACGTCGGCCGATGGCGCGCCGTAAGGCGTGTCCACCGCCAACGACTGGCGAATGCTCAAGCCTTCGAGCTGGGTCAGGCCGGTGCCACCAATGATTGCGAAAACCGCCATAACGGAAAATCCTTAATCGATCAGTTGAGCGTCTTTGAGCGCAACGATGGCGCTGAGCCAGCGCGGATCCTGACGGTAATCGGTGCTGGCGAACGCCTGACCGCGCATCCGCGCGATGCGAGCGGATGGCCTGACCTTCATACGTTGTGCAGCGCTCAGGGCCAACTCGGCCGCGGCGCGGTCGTTGCATACCAGGCCCATGTCGCAACCGGCAGTCAGTGCGGCTTCGATGCGACTGGCTGCGTCGCCGACCACGTGGGCGCCGGCCATCGACAGGTCGTCACTGAAGATCACACCGTCGAACTGCAACTCGCCGCGCAGAATGTCCTGCAGCCAGCGGCGGGAGAAACCAGCAGGCTGCGAGTCGACTTGCGGGTAGATGACGTGAGCGGGCATAACAGCAGCGAGTTGCTTGCTGAGCCGGGCGAATGGCACGAGGTCGTTGGCACGGATCTCATCGAGGCTACGCTCGTCGTTCGGGATCGCCACATGCGAATCGGCTTCCGCCCAGCCATGACCGGGGAAGTGTTTACCGGTGGCCGCCATGCCGGCGCTGTTCATGCCGCGAATAAAGGCACCGGCCAGTAATGCGGCACGTTCGGGATCGCCTTCGAACGAGCGGGTGCCGACAACGGCGCTGCGCTGATAATCCAGATCAAGTACCGGGGCGAAGCTCAGGTCGAGGCCGACCGCCAGCACTTCGGTGGCCATGATCCAGCCGCACTGCTCGGCCAGATATTCGGCATTCGGGTTGTCAGCAATGGCGCGCATGGCCGGTAGACGGACAAAACCCTGACGCAAGCGCTGGACGCGACCGCCCTCCTGATCCACGGCCAGCAGCAGGTCTGGACGTATGGCGCGAATCGATGCGCTCAGCTCGCGTACCTGACGTGGATGCTCGATGTTGCGGGCAAAAATAATAAGGCCGCCCACTTCGGGCTGACGCAACAAATGGCGATCTTCAGCCGTCAGCCAGGTACCGGCGACGTCCACCATCAACGAGCCTTGCAGGCCAGCAGTCATAGAGATTCCTTGAAAACAAAAAAACCGATCCACATGAAATCGCTACCAAGGGCGGTGCCTGGCACGTCGGCAATTTCTATGCAGAAGGGTTTCAGAACGAGAGTCGGCATGGGCAGCTAGCTTAGCGGATACAAGCTGCCGCGCCCACCCGTGCGCGGTTAAACCTTGGCGGCGACCGGCATTGATTTGCTGCGCGGACGCAGTTGAGCGGTGGCCATGGCCGCGTCGGTGACGCCGGTTTCGGCACGCATGCCCGCGGCGAGGAACGGCACCATCAGGCGCATGACTTGCTCAATGGAGGTGTTGACGCCGAAATCGGTTTCAGCAATCGCACGCAAGGCCTTGATGCCGGACATGCTGAACGCAGCAGCACCGAGCATGAAGTGCACGCGCCAGAACAACTCGATCGGAGGAATACGTGGCGCCGCCTCGTTGACCAGCAGCATATAGCGGCGGAATACCTTGCCGTACATGTCTTCCAGATAACGACGCAAGTGGCCTTGGCTCTGGCTGAATGCGAGACCAAGCAGACGCATGAAAATCGACAGGTCATTGCCGCTACGTGGCTGAACCACCAGCGCCTGCTCGACGAGGATTTCCAGCAACTCTTCAAGGGTGGGTTTGTTTTCAGGCTTGGCCTGACGCCGTTCCAGCTCTTTATCAAGGCTCGTGCAAAACGGCCCGAGGAAGCGCGAGAAGACCGCTTGAATCAGCGCTTTCTTCGAGCCGAAATGATAGTTCACCGCTGCCAGATTGACGCCGGCCTTGCTGGTGATCAAACGCAATGAGGTTTCAGCGAAACCTTTCTCCGCGAACAACTGCTCGGCAGCATCAAGAATGCGTTCAACGGTTTCCGACTGGGCCATGGCTACTCCGCCTGACAAACACTTGTTTGAAACATACGTTTCAGCCTGTGCCTTGTCAAGCCTGCCAGTTCGTTTTGGGAATGGTCGGTCAGCTATTTAACCACACAAGACCGATGCATTAATAAGCAGGCCTGCCGACCGTCCGGCGGCCTGTAAAAAAACGGGCATTGCCAAGACCGCTTCACTGTATATAATCCCAGTCACTGTATAAAAAGACAGAGCGATCAATATGCTAAAGCTGACGCCACGCCAAGCCGAGATTCTGGCCTTTATCAAACGCTGCCTTGAAGACAACGGCTACCCGCCGACCCGCGCAGAAATCGCTCAGGAACTGGGTTTCAAGTCGCCCAACGCAGCGGAAGAACATCTCAAGGCGCTGGCTCGCAAGGGCGCCATCGAGATGACCCCAGGTGCATCCCGTGGCATTCGCATCCCCGGTTTCGAAGCCAAAGCCGACGACTCGACCCTGCCAATCATCGGCCGAGTCGCTGCTGGCGCACCGATCCTCGCCCAGCAGCACATCGAAGAATCCTGCAACATCAATCCTGCATTCTTCCACCCTCGCGCCGACTATCTTCTGCGCGTACACGGCATGAGCATGAAGGACATCGGCATTTTCGATGGCGACCTTCTGGCCGTTCACACCACCCGTGAAGCGCGTAATGGTCAGGTTGTCGTCGCCCGCATCGGTGATGAAGTCACCGTCAAACGCTTCAAGCGCGAAGGCAGCAAAGTCTGGCTGATTGCAGAAAACCCTGAGTTCGCCCCCATCGAAGTCGACCTGAAAGATCAGGAACTGGTTATCGAAGGCTTGAGTGTCGGCGTAATCCGCCGTTAGTTAAAGGAGGCTTTATGCAGTTCCCACACACACCTCAACAGACACAACTGCCTTTATTCGAAGCGTTTCTAGCGCAACCGATAGCGCCGATCCTGAAAGAAGTGGTCGAGCGCCCGTGGAGTGTTGAACCGGAAGTATTCAGTGAACTGTCACTGCGCGGTGCCACCGGGAACTGCCTAAACCTGCTGGCTCCGATCCTTCGCGAACTGAGCGATGATCAGGACGCACGCTGGCTAACGCTGATTGCACCACCTGCCAGCCTGACACAAGCGTGGCTGCGGGATGCAGGGCTGAACCGCGAGCGCATTCTATTGCTGCAACCGAGGGGCACTCAAAGTGCTCAGCAACTGGCGTGCGAAGCCTTGCGCCTGGGGCGAAGTCACACTGTAGTCACTTGGCTCAATCCACTGAACACGGGTTCACGACAACAATTGATCAGCGCTGCACGCAAGGGCAACGCCCAGAGCCTGAATATTCGATTGGGTTAGCTGGCTGGTTACGGGCGCTGTTTGAAGCGCCGGGCTTCTCCAAGGATAGAGAAGCCGATCTGAAGCGACAGGACAAACAGGAAAGCAGACGGGGATCAATGAAGAACCCGCGGCCCTTCTTCCTTGTCAAAATCCCCCTCAATCATCCGACCCGCCATCTGCACACCGACGCTCAGCATCGCCTTGGCGATTTCTACATGCTGGCCCTGCAGGAATGTCTTGGCATCCTCGGAGAAATCCAGAGTCACCAGAGACCCCTCGTCCTCAGCCCTGCGCAGTTCGATTCGGCCGTCGGGTAACTCGACAATTTCTAGAAAGGACGTTGGCATATAGGTCTGTTCTCCACGAAAGGCAGGCATTATATAGACATCATCCAGGCTTCGCTCGGGATCTTGACCAGCAGCATGTTTCAGATTGCCACCGCGTCAATCTCCCTCAGCACTCATTCAAGCCTTCGCGAAAACGGATCGCCAGAGCTTTCAGGTTCTGCCGCCAGCTCTCCAACTCCTCTCGACTCAACTCATCTGGTGCCTCTTCTTCATCCAGATTAACCGCCTGGATCAGCGGCTGTGTCACATCTCCCTTGGGTTTGTGCGGTACCCTCGGCGGCTGGAACAACGCCGAATGCGCTGCTAACAGTTTGGCCAGCCAGGTTTGCGAATTGCCCGCCAACTCAACCATTTCAGCCAGTTCGGGGATAGCAATCGACTCAAGCACGTCGCACGTCAGCAGCATCTCCGCCCGGGGTTCATTTGCCTGAGGCAGACGGTAGAAACCGGCGATTTCATGACAAAGCCCCAACAAGGCACCGTAGAGGTGAAACAGCGCCGATTCACGTCCGGCCTGAATCAGCGCCAAAGAATTCATCGCCCGCCCCTCTTCAGCTCGAGCCAGAGCTTCCAGCGACAGGCCGGCAAAATAAATCTTCTGATTGGTACGGGTATAGAGTTCGTGGGCCATGACGGCTGCCTCCACAACGAAATAATTGCTTCACACAGGCCGGACAGTGTCGTGGATCAGCCAATCCCACCGCAAGCACATACTGAAAAGGCCGCATGAAAACCCAAAGGTTCTCATGCGGCCCTTTCAGTATGTGACTAACGCTTACTCAGCCTTGGCCTTTGCGCTGCGTTTGTCTTCAACCGCCCACTTGCCGCCGTCGTAGTAAGCCTTCCAACCGGTAGGCTTGCCGTCGACTTCGGTCTGTACGTATTGCTCCTTGGTCTTGCGGCTGTAGCGGATCACCGCTGGCAGACCATCAGGATCCTTCTGCGGCGCTTCACACAGGAAGTGATACTTTGGATCAATCTCGCTCTTGTGCGGCAGAATCTCGATCACCAATGGAGCACGAGTCTCACGGTTTTTCGGGAACTGACTGGCCGCCAGGAACAGACCGGACGCACCATCACGCAGGATGTAGGTGTCGTTGACTTTTTCGCATTTCAGCTCAGGCATCTTCACCGGATCCATCTTCGGCGGCGCCGCGTCTCCGCTCTTGAGCAGTTTGCGCGTGTTTTTACAGGTCGGGTTGGTGCAGCCGAAGAACTTGCCGAAACGGCCGGTTTTGAGTTGCATCTCGCTGCCGCACTTGTCGCACTCAAGGCTTGGACCTTCATAGCCCTTGATGCGATAGCTGCCTTCTTCGATTTCGTATCCGGCGCAATCCGGATTGTTACCGCAAATGTGCAGTTTGCGCTTCTCGTCGAGCAGGTATGCGTCCATCGCCGTGCTGCAGATCGGGCAGCGATGCTTGCCACGCAGTACCAGCGACTCCGACTCACCCTCGTCGTCTGCAGCGATTTCGTCTCCCGGCACCAGGTTGACGGTGGCCTTGCAGCGTTCTTTCGGTGGCAGGCTGTAGCCCGAGCAGCCGAGGAATACGCCGGTCGACGCGGTACGAATCTGCATCGGACGGCCGCACGTGGTGCACGGAATGTCGGTCATGACCGGCTGGTTGGCACGCATGCCGTTGTCCGGGTTCTCCGCCACTTCGAGTTTCTTCTTGAAGTCGCCGTAGAACTCGTCCAGCACGTTTTTCCAGTCGCGCTCGCCGTGAGCCACGTCATCGAGGTTCTCTTCCATGCCGGCGGTAAAGCCGTAGTCCATGAGATTGGAGAAGCTCTCCGACAGGCGTTCGGTGACGATGTCGCCCATTTTTTCCGAATAGAAACGACGGTTATGCAGCGTCACATAGCCGCGATCCTGAATGGTCGAAATGATCGCAGCGTAGGTCGAAGGACGACCGATGCCGCGTTTTTCCATTTCCTTGACCAGGCTGGCTTCGGAGTAACGCGCCGGTGGCTTGGTGAAGTGCTGGGACGGATCAAGCTTGATCAGCTTCATCACGTCGCCCTGTGCCATGTCCGGCAGAACATCGTCATCGCCAGGCTTGGCGATCTGCGGCATTACGCGGGTGTAGCCGTCGAACTTGAGGATACGGCCCTTGGCACGCAGCTCGAAGTCACCAGCAGCGACGCTCACGGTGGTCGACAGGTATTGCGCGGGCAGCATCTGGCAAGCGAGGAACTGGCGCCAGATCAGCTCGTAGAGGCGCTCAGCGTCACGCTCCATGCCGGCCAGCTTGCTCGGCGTGGTGTTGGCGTCGGAAGGACGGATCGCTTCGTGAGCCTCTTGTGCACCTTCTTTGCTGCTGTAGACGTTTGGTGTTTCCGGCAGGTACTTCTTGCCGAACTCGTCTTCAATGTAAGTGCGTGCCATCGTCACGGCGTCAGCCGAGAGGTTGGTCGAGTCGGTACGCATATAAGTGATGTAGCCAGCTTCGTACAAACGCTGGGCCATCATCATGGTTTTCTTCACCCCGAAGCCCAGGCGATTGCTCGCTGCCTGCTGCAGGGTGGACGTGATGAACGGTGCCGAAGGCTTGCTGCTGGTCGGCTTGTCTTCGCGCTTGACGATGCTGTAGCTGGAAGACTTCAGCTTCTCCAGCGCTGCAGTTGCCTGGGCTTCGTTCAGCGGCTTGAAGGCTTCGCCCTTCTCGCGCGCTACTTCGAAACGCACGGTCGAGCCTTTGGTGGTGCCTAAATCGGCGTGCACTTCCCAGTATTCTTCAGGGTTGAAGGCACGGATTTCGCGCTCGCGCTCGACCACCAGTTTCACCGCAACCGATTGCACACGACCGGCAGACAAGCCACGGGCGATCTTGGCCCACAGCAGTGGCGAGACCATGTAACCCACGACGCGATCGAGGAAACGACGCGCCTGCTGGGCATTCACACGATCGATGTCCAGCTCGCCCGGCTCGGAGAAGGCTTCCTGAATCGCTTTCTTGGTGATTTCGTTGAACACCACGCGCTTGTAGCGGCTGTCGTCACCACCAATGGCTTCGCGCAGGTGCCAGGCAATGGCTTCCCCCTCGCGATCCAAGTCGGTTGCGAGATAGATGGTGTCAGCGTCTTTGGCGAGCCGGCGCAGCTCTTCGATGACCTTCTCTTTACCCGGGAGGATCTCGTACTGGGCTTTCCAGCCATGATCGGGATCGACCCCCATACGCGAGACCAACTGCTTGCGCGCTTTCTCTTTCGGCGTGAGCACCGGCCCTTCGCCCGCGGCAGCCTTGCCGCGCTTGGCGGCTGGCTCTTTGCTGGCGCTAGCCGAACCGCTGGTGGGCAGGTCTCGGATATGGCCGATACTCGACTTCACCACGTATTGGTTACCCAGATACTTGTTGATGGTCTTGGCCTTAGCCGGGGATTCCACAATGACCAGCGATTTGCCCATGGATCAGAAAATTCCTGAATTCTAGAAGTGAAAGGCGGTTGGCGCCTGACGCGGCACCGCTATATATAGTTGATACAAGGTGAGGTCAAGCACAGGGTGCTGCGCGCACTCGCCTCATGCCTTGGAAAAAAGGCTCGGTTCGGCTTGCACCAAAGCAAAGCGTGGCACCTGCTCGCCGTCAACCTCGACTGACTCGAGAAACATGCTCAAAGGGCGCACCCAAAAGCCATAATCGCCATACAGGGCTTGGTAAAAGACCACTTCTTCTTCGGTCTCGGAATGCCGCGCAACATTGAATACACGGTACTGCGGACCTTTGTAATGTTGGTAGAGCCCAGGTTGTATCGGCATGCTTCGGCCCTCACTCAAATTTTTTCAAAAAAAAACAAAATAAATCCACAAAAACAAAAACCGGGGCACTTGGCCCCGGCTTCCATCAACGAGACGCTTAAACGCGTTCGAAGACGGTGGAGATGCCTTGGCCGAGACCAATGCACATAGTGGCCACCCCGAAGGTGCCGCTATTCTGCTTCATCACGTTCAGCAGGGTGCCGGAAATACGCGCACCGGAGCAACCGAACGGGTGACCCAGGGCAATCGCGCCGCCGTGCAGGTTAACCTTCTCATTCATCTTGTCGAGTACTTTCAGATCTTTCAGCACTGGCAGAGCCTGTGCGGCGAAAGCTTCATTGAGCTCAAAGAAGTCGATATCGTTAATGACAAGACCTGCACGCTTCAGGGCTTTCTGTGTAGCCGGAACTGGACCATAGCCCATGATTGCCGGATCCACACCCGCCACTGCCATCGAGCGGATCACCGCCATCGGCTGGATACCCAGGTCCTGCGCACGCTGCGCCGACATCACGATCATGCATGAAGCACCATCGGTGATCTGCGACGAAGTACCGGCAGTCACGGTGCCGCCCTTTGGATTGAAGGCAGGCTTGAGGGCCGCCAGGCTTTCCAGGGTGGTTTCCGGACGAATGGTTTCGTCGTAGTCGAACAGTTTCAGGAAACCGTTCTCGTCATATCCCTGCATCGGGATGATTTCGTCTTTGAACTTGCCTTCCACGGTGGCCTTGTGGGCGAGTTGGTGGGAACGCACGCCAAAGGCGTCTTGCTGCTCACGAGTGATGCCGTGCATCTTGCCAAGCATTTCAGCGGTCAGGCCCATCATGCCCGAGGCTTTCGCAGCGTACAGAGACATGTGCGGGTTCGGATCGACACCGTGCATCATGCTCACATGACCCATATGCTCGACGCCACCAACCACGAACACGTCACCGTTACCGGTCATGATCGCTTGTGCAGCAGTGTGCAGAGCGCTCATCGACGAGCCACACAGACGGCTGACGGTCTGGCCGGCCGAGGTGTGCGGGATCTGGGTCATCAGCGACGCCATGCGCGCAATGTTCCAGCCCTGCTCCAGGGTCTGGTTTACACAGCCCCAGATCACGTCCTCGACTTCAGCAGGATCGACCTTGGCGTTGCGCTCCAGCAATTTGCTGATCAGGTGCGCCGACATGTCTTCAGCGCGGGTGTTGCGGTGCATGCCGCCCTTGGAGCGGCCCATCGGTGTACGACCGAAGTCGACAATCACGACGTCTCTAGGATTCAAGCTCATAAGTTCACTCTCACTCTAGTTGGGGGCGCTTAACCGAAGAAGCTCTGGCCGTTTTTGGCCATTTCGCGCAGCTTCGCGGTCGGGTGGTACAGCGCGCCCAAATCAGCGTACTGGTCAGCCAGGGCAACGAACTCGGCAACACCGATCGAATCGATGTAGCGCAGCGCACCGCCACGGAATGGAGGGAAACCGATACCGTAGACCAGACCCATGTCGGCTTCGGCGGCAGTTTCAACGATGCCGTCTTCCAGGCAACGCACGGTTTCCAGGCACAGCGCAATCATCATCCAGTTGATGATGTCTTCGTCAGTGACTTCGCGCTGCTCGTAAACGATCGGCTTGAGTACTTCCAGTACCGACGGATCGGCAACTTTCTTCTGCTTGCCTTTCTTGTCGGTCTCGTAGGCGTAGAAGCCCTTACCGTTTTTCTGGCCCAGACGCTTGGCTTCGTAAAGCACGTCGACAGCCGAACGACGGTCATCCTTCATGCGATCCGGGAAGCCTTCAGCCATCACGTCACGGCCGTGGTGACCGGTGTCGATGCCGACCACATCCATCAGGTAGGCAGGCCCCATCGGCCAGCCGAATTTTTCCATGATCTTGTCGATGCGGACGAAGTCCACACCAGCGCTGACCAGCTTGGCGAAACCGCCGAAGTACGGGAACAGCACGCGGTTGACCAGGAAGCCCGGGCAATCGTTGACGACGATCGGGTTCTTGCCCATTTTCTTGGCGTAGGCAACGGTGGTGGCAACAGCCAGCTCGCTGGACTTCTCGCCACGAATCACTTCTACCAGCGGCATCATGTGCACCGGGTTGAAGAAGTGCATGCCGACAAAATTTTCCGGGCGCTTGAGGGCTTTCGCCAGCAGGCTGATGGAAATGGTCGAGGTGTTGGACGCGAGGATGGTGTCCTCTTTGACCTTGTCTTCGACTTCCGCCAGCACGGCTTGCTTGACTTTCGGGTTCTCGACGACAGCTTCAACAACCAGGTCAACGTGACCAAAATCGCCGTAGGACAGCGTCGGACGAATGCCGTTGAGCACTTCAGCCATTTTCGCGGCGGTCATACGACCTTTGTCAACGCGGCCAACCAGCAGTTTGGCGGCTTCGGCCAGACCCTGCTCGATACCGTGTTCGTTGATATCCTTCATCAGGATCGGCGTGCCTTTGGACGCCGACTGATAGGCGATACCGCCCCCCATGATGCCAGCGCCGAGTACGGCGGCCTGCTTCACGTCTTTGGCGATTTCGTCGTAGGCCTTGGCCTTCTTCTTCAGTTCCTGATCGTTCAGGAACAGACCGATCAAGCTCTGCGCGGCAGAGGTCTTGGCCAGTTTGACAAAACCTGCGGCTTCGACTTCCAGCGCCTTGTCACGACCGAAGTTGGCGGCTTTCTGGATGGTCTTGATCGCTTCGACCGGCGCCGGGTAGTTCGGGCCAGCTTGACCGGCAACAAAACCTTTAGCGGTTTCGAAAGCCATCATTTGTTCAATGGCGTTCAGCTTGAGTTTTTCCAGCTTCGGCTGACGCTTGGCCTTGAAATCGAACTCGCCGCAGATGGCACGCTTGATCAGCTCAAGGGCAGCTTCCTGCAGCTTCTCTGGAGCAACCACGGCGTCGACCGCGCTGACTTTCAGGGCGTCTTCAGGGCGGTTTTCCTTGCCGGCGGCAATCCACTCGATAGCGTTGTCGACACCGATCAGGCGCGGCAGACGCACGGTACCGCCGAAGCCTGGGTAGATGCCCAGCTTGACTTCCGGCAGACCGATTTTGGCCTTGGTCGACATGACGCGATAGTCAGCTGCCAGGCACATTTCCAGACCGCCGCCCAGGGCGATGCCGTTGATGGCCGCTACGGTCGGAACGTTGAGGTCTTCGAAATCGCTGAAGATCTTGTTGGCTTCGAGATTGCCAGCAACCAGCTCGGCATCCGGCAGCTTGAAGTTTTCGACAAATTCAGTGATGTCGGCGCCGACGATGAACACGTCCTTGCCACTGCTGACGATCACACCCTTGATCGAAGCATCTGCCTTGATGGTGTCTACGGCCTGACGCAGCTCGTTCAGGGTAAGACGGTTGAACTTGTTGACGGACTCACCCTTGAGGTCGAATTTCAATTCGACGATGCCACTTTCAAGAGCGTTAACCGTGATGGCTTTACCTTCGTAAATCATCAACTGATCTCCACGATATGGAAGCTGAACAGTACACGTCGGACGCAGGCGAATGGCTTGGCAGGACGCTTTTTCGTCGATGCTAACGCCAATCCACCCGGCACACCCGCCAACGCGATAGTCGGGATTCTGTAGGAGCGATCTGTAAGACAAACGCTCAATTCATACGCCCGTTTGATTTGGGTACGCCACCTTCACGGAATTTCCGACAATTGTCAATCGCCCAAAATACGGGTTGAAAGGCGACTTTGCGGTCATTTCCGCTCCACGAAGACCGGCAACACGCATCTGCATGTGAAGCCATTCATAGAATCAATAGTTAGAAAAGTCGCCCTAATTCTCATCGAGCCTTGTTTAAGGGGCTACGCTGGCTGGACTACAGGGAGATTCGCTGACTCCGCAAATGTGAATCAGCGATAAAAACAGTTACCGGCCTGCCTGGCCCCCGCCCGATGAATCATGTCGGGCTTTTTGTTGCTCGTCTGCCGGACGATGCGCACCATTGCAGTACGAAATGTCCGCGGGTTACGCCAGCGCTTTCAGTGTGGCATCGATATCCTGCAAAACTGCGGCTTCACCCTTTTCGCCCCAGTACAAGGCGATCATCTGCTTGTCGGCCTCGACCTTGAACACGTTGCCTGGCAACTTTTCGAAATGATTGAGCAGCGCCCGGTCTTCGCAGACTTCCTGCCATTGATTGACCCATATCCCTGGCGAATTCTGCCAGTAAGTCCAGCACGCTGGCTGACTGCCACGCCGCGGCCGATGGTATTGAGCACACGGATTGGGAGGCTCCTGAGACAGCCAGTGCGGCCACTCCTGAGGCGCCAGTTGCATAGCCAGCCCGATACGCCGCGCCTCCATGCGCAGGGCCATTCGACCGCTCTGCACACGCGATGGGCGCAACCATGCCAGCGGGCTCAGAACCACCAACAGGATTGACACCACCAACCAGACCGTCATATCTCTACTCCCGACTTAAGGTGAGCGCATTGTGTCACTTTGTTGAAACCAGCCATACTTAACAGTATTGAACCGTCACGAGGAGCACCTCATGCCCTACTCCCATATCCTGGTCGCCGTCGATCTGACCGAAGAGTGCGATCCTGTGATCCACCGCGCCCGAGAGCTGTCGGTGAGCAATGACGCCAAGCTCTCGCTGGTGCATATCGTCGAGCCGATGGCCATGGCGTTCGGCGGCGACGTGCCGATGGATCTATCACAACTGCAACAGCAGCAGTTCGATCAAGCCAAGGAACGCCTTGAGCGCCTGAAACTCAAGTATTGCGAACTCAAAGGCGCCGACTGCCACTTGACCTACGGCCAGCCACGCCAGGAAATCCACCATTTTGCCAAGGAGCATGAGTGCGATCTGATCGTGGTGGGCAGTCATGGACGCCATGGTCTGGCGCTGTTGCTCGGCTCGACCGCCAACGATGTACTGCACGGCGCGCCTTGTGACGTGCTAGCGGTGCACCTGGTCAAACAGTGAAATGCATCACCCTGAGGGACGGGCTTGCTCGCGAAAACGTCGGCACATCCAATTTGATTTCGCGTGATATACCGATATCGTGAGCAAACCCGCTCCTACCATGGATTTCAACACTACGTAAAAAGCCCGGCGCTCATGACTGAACGCCGGGCTTTTTTACATCTGGATCAATCAGGCATCCAACTCGGCCCAACGCTCCACCAGTGCATCCAGCTCGGCCTGCAATTGCTCAAGCGAGGCAATCACCTTGGCAGTCTCTGCCGCAGGACGCTGATAGAAACCGGCTTCGGCCATTTCGGCCTCTACGGCAGCGATTTGTTGCTCCTTGGCGTCAATATCACCCGGCAACGCTTCCAGTTCGCGCTGCAACTTGTAGCTCAGCTTCTTTTTTGCAGCAGGGGCAGCAACGGCAGGCGCTGCGACGGGAGCCGGCTCAGCCGTCACCACCGCCGAGTTCAGGTCAGCCTTGCCCGACTTGCTCTCGGTTACACCCAGCAGACGCGGCGAGCCGCCCTGACGAATCCAGTCTTGATAACCACCGACGTATTCGCGCACCTTGCCTTCGCCTTCGAAGACCAGGGTGCTGGTGACGACGTTGTCGAGGAATGCCCGGTCGTGGCTGACCATCAGTACAGTGCCGTTGAAGGTCAGCAGCACCTCTTCGAGCAGCTCAAGGGTTTCCACGTCGAGGTCGTTGGTCGGTTCGTCGAGTACCAACAGGTTCGCTGGTTTGCTGAACAGCTTTGCCAACAGCAGGCGAGCACGCTCACCACCCGACAACGCCTTGACAGGCGTGCGAGCACGCTGCGGGCTGAACAGGAAGTCGCCGAGGTAGCTCAGCACATGACGGCTCTGGCCATCGATATCGATAAAGTCGCGACCTTCGGCGACGTTGTCGATCACGGTCTTTTCCAGATCCAGCTGATGGCGCAATTGATCGAAGTAAGCCACATCGATCCGGGTGCCCTCTTCAACTTTACCGCTGGTCGGTTGCAGGCCGTTGAGCATCAGCTTGAGCAAGGTCGTCTTGCCGGTACCGTTGGCGCCAAGCAAACCGATACGGTCGCCGCGCTGCAGCACCATCGAGAAGTCCTTGATCAGGAACGGGCCGTCCGGGTGATGAAAGCTGACATTTTCCAGCACCATCACTTGCTTGCCAGACTTGTCGGCGGTTTCCAGCTGGATATTGGCCTTGCCGGTACGCTCACGACGTTCGCTGCGCTCGACACGCAGGGCTTTCAGGGCGCGAACGCGACCTTCGTTACGGGTACGACGCGCCTTGATGCCCTGACGGATCCACACTTCTTCCTGAGCCAGACGCTTGTCGAACAGCGCGTTGGCGGTTTCTTCAGCAGCCAGCGCGGCCTCTTTGTGGACGAGGAAGCTGGCGTAGTCGCCGTTCCAGTCGATCAGGCCGCCGCGATCCAGTTCGAGGATGCGCGTGGCAAGGTTTTGCAGAAAGGAACGGTCGTGCGTGATGAACAGCACGGCGCCCTGAAAATCTTTCAGCGCTTCTTCGAGCCAGGCAATTGCACCGATGTCCAGGTGGTTGGTGGGTTCGTCGAGCAGCAGCAGATCGGGTTCGGACACCAGTGCCTGCGCGAGCAGCACGCGACGACGCCAGCCACCGGACAATTCGGCAAGGGTCTTGTCAGCCGGCAATTGCAGGCGGCTCAGTGTGCTGTCGACCAGGGTCTGCAAGCGCCAGCCGTCACGGGCTTCGAGGTCGTGCTGAACGTGCATCAGTTTGTCCAGATCGGCATCGGTGACGATGTTCTGGCTCAGGTGATGATACTCGGCGAGCAAGGCGCCAACACCGTCGAGGCCTTCAGCCACCACGTCAAACACCGTCCGCTCGTCAGCCACCGGCAATTCTTGCGGCAATTCGCCGATTTTCAGACCGGGGGCACGCCACACCGAGCCGTCATCGGGCTTCTGGTCGCCCTTGACCAGTTTCATCATGCTGGATTTACCAGTGCCGTTGCGGCCGATGATGCACACCCGCTCACCACGGGCGATCTGCCAGGACACCTTGTCCAACAACGGCATCGCGCCGAATGCAAGGGACACATCGCTGAATTTGAGCAGGGTCATGAGCTTCTCCAAAAACCGGGCGCGCATTCTACCTGAGTTAGGGCTTCAGCAGGCCGGCAATTTGTCTGTCGAAGCACTCTGCACAACATTTGTTGCGAACTTGTGCTGTAAGGCCCGCAAAGCTTTCGCCGCTTGCTGGCAAAAGGCTAAGCTACAGACAATTCAGTGCTGATCGAGGTCAGCACTTGTCATGATTTCTCTGCCCGGATGTCTCATGCGCAGTCGCCTTTTCAGTGTTTTTTCCTGTTTCCTACTTACCGCCGCTGCCGTTCAATCCGCCCAGGCGGTGGACCTGTCCACCCAACGCCAGTATTACGATGAAGCCAAACGCGCCCTGGCCAAGGGCGACACCGGTCCGTATTTGCGTTACAGCCAGGCCCTGGCTGATTATCCGCTGGAACCGTATCTGGCTTACGACGAGCTGACCGCACGCCTGAAAACCGCGAGCAACGCGGAAATCGAGAAATTCCTCGCCGAGCACGGCGACCTGCCCCAGGCCAACTGGATGAAGCTGCGCTGGTTGCGCTGGCTCGCCGACCGTGGCGATTGGACAACCTTCGTCAAGTATTACGACCCGAAACTCAATTTCACCGAACTGGACTGCCTCAATGCGCAGTACCAGATCAGCCATAACCAAAAAGCCGAGGGATACGCCAACGCGGACAAGCTCTGGCTCACGGGCAAATCGCAACCTGCTGCGTGTGATGCGCTGTTTGGCATCTGGGCCGCTGACGGTCAGTTGACCGAGCAAAAACGCTGGCAGCGCACCAAGCTTGCAGCTCAGGCCCGCAACTTTGCATTGGCCAACAGCCTGGTGAAAGGCCTGACCACCCTCGCCCCACGCGGTCGTTTGTTGGTGGATGTGGCGCAAAAACCCGAGTTACTTAATCAACCATCACGCTTTACCCCCGCCGACGAACCGATGTCCGACGTGGTCAGCCTCGGCCTGCGCCGCCTGGCCCGCCAAGACCCTGACAAAGCCATGGCCTTGCTCGACGGCTACGCCAGCAGCATGCACTTCTCCCGCGATGAAAAAGTCGCGATCGCGCGGGAAATCGGCCTGACCCTGGCCCGGCGCTTCGACAGTCGAGCGCTGGACGTGATGACCAAATACGACCCGGAGCTACGTGACAACACGGTTTCCGAATGGCGCCTGCGCCTGCTGCTGCGTCTGGCGCGCTGGGACGACGCTTACCAATTGACCCGTCGCTTGCCGCAGGACCTGGCCACCACCAATCGCTGGCGCTACTGGCAAGCCCGCAGCCTGGAACTGGCACAGCCGCAGAACCCGCAAGTGCAGCACCTCTACAAGAGCCTGGCCCAGGAGCGCGACTTCTACGGCTTTCTTGCCGCTGACCGCTCACAGTCGCCGTATTCGCTGAACAACAAACCTTTAGTGCTCAGTCAGGCGCTGATCAACAAAGTACGCAACACCCCCGGCGTGCGGCGTGCGCTGGAATTCCACGCACGGGGACAGATCGTCGACGGCCGTCGCGAGTGGTATTACGTCAGCCGCCACTTCAATCGCGACGAAATGGTCGCCCAGGCGAAACTGGCCTATGACCTGAAATGGTACTTCCCGGCAATCCGCACCATCAGTCAGGCGAAATACTGGGACGATCTGGACATCCGCTTCCCGATGGCCCACCGCAATACCCTTGTGCGTGAATCCAAGGTTCGCGGGCTGCATTCGAGTTGGGTGTTCGCGATCACCCGCCAGGAAAGCGCCTTCATGGACGACGCCCGCTCAGGCGTTGGCGCCAGCGGTCTGATGCAACTGATGCCAGCCACCGCCAAGGAAACCGCGCGCAAGTTCAGCATTCCGCTGGCCTCGCCGAAGCAGGTGCTCGATCCGGACAAGAACATCCAACTCGGCGCGGCTTACCTGAGTCAGGTGCACAGCCAGTTCAACGGCAACCGCGTCCTCGCTTCTGCCGCTTACAACGCCGGTCCCGGCCGTGTACGCCAGTGGTTGCGTGGTGCTGATCACCTGAGCTTCGATGTCTGGGTCGAAAGCATTCCGTTCGACGAAACCCGCCAATACGTGCAGAACGTGTTGTCTTATTCGGTGATCTACGGCCAGAAGCTCAACTCGCCCCAGCCGCTGGTGGATTGGCATGAACGGTATTTTGATGGTCAGTGATCACGCAGATCACACCCGGTAAAGAAAATGCCCTTATCGCGAGATAAGGGCATTTTTCATAGCGCTCGACCGTGTCGGTGCTTAGTCGCTCATCACCTGCACGCCATCGTTGAACTGCAACGCCGCCAGCCGTGCATATAGCGGATTACTGGCAATCAATTCCTGATGCGTCCCTACCGCGACCAGTTTGCCCTGGTCCATCACGGCGATCCGGTCGGCGTTCTTCACCGTGGCCAAACGGTGGGCGATCACCAGTGTGGTGCGGTTGTGCATGAGATTGGGCAAGGCTTGCTGGATCAGGTGTTCACTTTGCGCGTCGAGTGCGCTGGTGGCTTCATCCAGCAGCAGGATTGGCGCATCCACCAACAACGCCCGGGCAATGGCCAGACGCTGGCGTTGACCACCGGAAAGTCCAAGACCGCCATCACCCAGATGGGTTTGATAGCCATCAGGCATTTGTTCGATGAAGTCATGGGCGTGGGCAATTCGGGCCGCTTCCTTGACTTGTTCCAGCGTGGCCGATGGGCAGCCATAGCGGATATTTTCCTCCACGCTGCCGAAGAACAGCGCCGGCGTCTGGGAGACCAAAGCAAAACAGCGACGCAGATCCAGCGGATCGAGGCTGGTCAACGGCACCCCATCCAGCAGAATTAGGCCTTCGCGCGGATCGTAAAAGCGCAGCAGCAAGTCATACACCGTGGATTTACCGGCACCGGATGGCCCCACCAGCGCCAGAGTTTCGCCAGCTCTGACGGTAAGATTCAACCCATCGACGGCGTAGCTTTGCGGACGCGAGGGGTAGGAAAACCTTACATCCTGCAGTTCCAGTTCGCCTTTTACTCGCGCCGGCAAGGTCACCAAACCCGTCGCTGGCGGTTGAATGATGTTTTCCGAGCGTAGTAATTCGGCAATCCGTTCAGCGGCACCGGCGGCGCGTTGCAGTTCACCAATCACTTCGCTCAATGTGCCAAAAGCGCTGCCGACAATCAGGCTGTAGAAGACGAACGCCGCCAGTTCACCGGCAGATATCCGCCCGGCAATCACATCCATGCCGCCGACCCACAACATCACCGCTACAGCGCCGAGCACCAGCACGATGACCAGAGTAATCAGCCACGCTCGCTGGAAGATTCGCTTGCGGGCCGTTTCGAAAGCCTGCTCAACCGTCGTCGCAAAGCGCTGTTCATCCTGCGCCTGATGGTTGTAAGCCTGAACGGTTTTGATCTGCCCGAGGGTTTCGGACACGTAGCTACCGATATCGGCAATCCGGTCCTGGCTCTGCCGCGACAGATTGCGCACGCGCCGCCCGAAAATCAGGATCGGCGCAATCACCAGCGGCAAGGCGATCACCACGATGCTGGTGAGTTTGGGGTTGGTGATGAACAGCAGTACAACCCCGCCGATGACCATCAGCAAGTTGCGCAGGAACAGCGACAACGACGAACCGATCACCGACTGCAGCAGAGTCGTGTCAGCCGTCAGGCGTGACTGGATTTCCGAGCTGCGATTGTCCTCGTAAAACCCCGGATGCAGGTAAACCAAATGGTTGAACACCTGCCGGCGGATGTCTGCCACCACTCGCTCACCGATCCACGACACCAGATAGAACCGGGCAAAGGTGCCGACCGCCAGGCCCAACACCAACAGCATGAATATGCCTATGGATTGGTTGAGCAAGTGCGGTGATTGGGTCATGAACCCCTGATCGACCAGCAGTTTGATCCCCTGCCCCAACGACAAGGTAATACCGGCCGTCACGATCAACGCCAGCAGCGCGCCGAAGGCCGGCCAGCGATAAGGGGCGAGAAAACGACTGGTCAGACGCAAGGCGCGCCGGTGTCGAGAGGAAAGCATCGGGATCATTGAGGTTCACGTCTGTGCTGTTGAATAGGGCCAGCCTACATACTCAAATGGGGTGGAACTCTGTAAATCACAATGAGTCAGGTTAAATATGCCCGTGACGACTAGGGCCTAGAGACTATTGGTCTAAAGTCCCGGTTGAGACGAACGGTCATTTCTGGTTGAGTGGAGATGCCGCCCCCGATAAAGCTCAGGGGATTGTCACAGCCCGGTCACGTGGCGGTTCTAACCTAGGCACACAACCTGATGAGGAGACAGGCCATGTCCTTGCAACACAGCAGCAATGACAAGATTGAAGTGATCCGCACCAAGCCCGGCCAGACTCTGGGTTGTTCGATCATTGATAAGGACGGGCGTGAAGTACCGATCACTGAAGACATGATCCAGGACGCTTGCCGCGAGCTGGAGAAGCGATTGATCAAGCCTGCCGAACAAAAGTGATATAGCCACTGTCTTCCTGACCCGGCCCCTCTGGCCGGGTTTTTTATGCGTGGCTGTCAGACCGCAGCTTGCTCGCGAACGGGCCGGTTCGGTGCCCTAGACCGCAACCGCTCCAAGTGCCGCCACGATCTGCCGCAATACAGGCGAATCTCCCTCAATCCGCACCTTCAACCCTTCAATCTCGCGCCGAACCGGATATTGCTTGCGCAGCACATCAAATGCCGCACGCTGTTCAGCGAGATTGCCTACAAGGCTGCGGCGAAAATCCGCATCGTCGCGGCGTGGGTCGTACACGCCACGGCACAACATCGCCAACGCCCAGGCAGGATCGCTGTCGGCCTGCAAGGTGACTTGCGACAACCACGGGGCAGGCAGCAAGTCACTGAGCTGGATGCTCGCAGGCTGCCCGATAAAGTCGCAGTACGCCTGATAGATCTGCGCCGTCCCGCGCTGTTTGCCATCGAGGCTGTACCCGGCAATGTGCGGCGTGGCCAGTACGCAGAGTTCGGCCAGTGCCACATCGACCTCCGGTTCTGCCTCCCAGACATCGAGCACTGCTTGCAGGTCTTCACGCGTCAGCAGCACTTTGCGCAGCGCGGCGTTATCCACCACCGGGCCACGGGCAGCATTGATGAGCCAGGCACCGGGCTTGAGTTGCTGCAAACGCTGTTGATCGAGCAGATGCCAGGTCGCCCCTTCACCGCTGCGGGTCAATGGCGTGTGCAGGCTGATCACATCGCATTGCTCGATGATCTGCTCCAGGCTGACGTAATCGCCCCCCTCGGCGGACTGACGCGGCGGATCGCAGACCTTCACGTTCCAGCCCAGACCTTTAAGGACCGTGATCAGTCGACCACCGACTTCGCCCGCACCCACCACACCGAAGGTTCGCTGAGCCAGATCGACGCCTTCGATTTCGGCCAGCGTCATCAGGCTGCCAAGCACGTAATCGACCACGCCCCGGGCATTACAGCCGGGCGCACTCGACCAGGTGATACCGGCTTGGGCGAAGTATTCAAGATCCAGATGATCAGTGCCTATGGTGCAGGTGCCAACAAAGCGCACCTTACTGCCCTCGAGCAAGGCACGGTTGACGCTGGTCACAGAACGCACCAGCAATACATCGGCCTGTTCAACCGTCGCACGGTCGATGGAACGGCCTGGAACTCGGCGGATTTCACCGAAACCGGCAAAAAAAGCATCGAGCAACGGAATATTTTCGTCGGCAACAATCAGCATGGCGGGCTCCTTTGGCGGATCGGCAGTTTAGGTGCAGACAGGCGGTTGGGCCAGCAGGCTTTGCGCTTACAAATCCGTAACAGAGGATTTTTCCTGACCAAGGCGTCAGCGGCGTAGAATGCGGCGCCCTGCGCATCAATATCTGTGGACGCTTTGCCTGTGAATTCCGTAACTGACCAACCTGTCGCCGTCGCCCTCACCCGTCCCGCCAGGGTTCGCCTGGAGATGAAAAACCTGCTCGCCCTGGCGTTGCCGATCATCATCGCGCAACTGGCAACCACGGCCATGGGTTTCGTCGACACGGTAATGGCCGGTCGCGTCGGCCCGGGGGATCTGGCGGCGGTGGCCTTGGGCAACTCGATCTGGGTACCGGTCTTCCTGCTGATGACCGGCACCCTGCTGGCGACCACGCCGAAAGTCGCCCAGCGCTTCGGCGCCGGCACTCACAGCGAGATCGGCCCGGTTGTGCGACAGGCATTGTGGCTGGCGTTGGCAGTAGGGTTAATTGCGACCGTAATGCTGCTCGGCGCCGAGCCGATCCTGCATCTGATGAACGTCGATCCCGAGCTGATTGGCCCTTGCATGCAGTATTTGCACGGCATCGCCAGCGGGCTGCCGGCGGTGGCGTTTTATCATGTACTGCGCTGCTTCAGTGATGGCCTGGGCCGCACGCGGCCGGCGATGGTGTTGGGCTTGTGCGGCCTGGCGCTCAATATCCCGCTGAACTACATCTTCATCTACGGCCACTTCGGCGTGCCGGCCATGGGCGGCGTCGGCTGCGGTTGGGCCACGGCGATCGTGATGTGGGTGATGGCGCTGGGGCTGGCCGGTTACGAGCGCTGGGCGCCAGCCTATCGTTCAAGCGAACTGTTCAGCCGTTTCGATTGGCCACAGTGGGCGGTCATCAAACGTCTGCTGGCGATCGGCCTGCCGATCGGTATCGCCGTGTTTGCCGAGTCGAGCATTTTCGCGGTCATCGCGCTACTGATCGGCAGCCTCGGCGCTACCGTGGTGGCCGGGCACCAGATTGCACTCAACGCCAGCTCGCTGGTGTTCATGATTCCTTACTCACTGGGCATGGCAGTTACCGTGCGCGTGGGCCAGGCTCTGGGCCGGGAAGAACCGCGTGAAGCGCGTTTTGCGGCGGGCGTCGGCATGGGGACCGCATTGGCCTACGCCTGCTTGTCGGCGAGCATGATGTTGCTGTTGCGCGAGCCGATTGCGGCGATCTACACCGCTGACCCGACGGTGATTCACATCGCCGCGATGCTGATTGTGTATTCGGCGCTGTTTCAGTTTTCCGACGCGATCCAGGTCACCGCCGCCGGCGCGCTGCGTGGTTATCAGGACACACGCGTAACGATGATCCTGACCCTGTTCGCCTATTGGGGCATCGGCCTGCCGGTGGGTTACGCCCTCGGCCTGACAGATTGGCTCGGCGCGCCTCGTGGCCCGAGCGGTTTGTGGCAAGGTTTGATCGTCGGCCTGAGTTGCGCGGCGTTCATGTTGTCGATTCGTCTGACCCGCAGTGCGCGCAAGCGTATCCGAATCAGCCGTTCGCTGGGCTAAGTCCACTTAAACCAAAAAAATGTGGGAGCGGGCTTGCTCGCGAAAGCGGTATCTCAGTCGCCCTTGTAGGTGACTGAAAAACTGCATTCGCGAGCAAGCCCGCTCCCACATTGGGTTTGGCCTGAGGCTCAGGCGTGCTTCTTGCGAATCCAGTACAGGTAAGTACCAGCCTCTTCATGCTGGCTAACCAGTTCATGGTCGAGAAACACGCAGAACTTGGGGATATCGCGCTTGGTCGACGGATCGGTGGCGATTACCTTGAGCAGGCCGCCGGGTGCCAGATCACGGATGTGCTGATGCAGCATCATCACCGGCTCCGGGCAATTGAGGCCCGTGGCATCGAGGGTACCGTCGACCGGCATGTCGATCATTTCACTCATGATTCACTCCTGAAACTGGCCGGCATTGTCGCGCATTGCCGGGTATATCGTCTAACCCTGTGGTGCTTCAGCGGGATTTGGGTTTTCTAACGTCATGCCGACGCAAGTGGCACGTGACCTCTTCGCGATCGTGATACAGCTGCTTGCAGCCGATATCAACCTTGATGCCGCGCGCCTTGAAACCATCGGCAATGCGCTCAAGCAGACGCTTCACTTCGGCATAACGCTGTTTCATCGGCAGCTTCAGGTTCACGACCGCCTCACGGCAATGCCCCTCGCCGATCCACTCTTCGAGCATCGCCGCGTTACGCGCCGGTTTCTCGACGATGTCGCAGACCATCCAGTCCACCGGTTGCTTGGGCTTGAAGGTAAAACCGTCAGCCATCAAATGCTGCACCAAACCCGTGTCCATCAGACTTTCGGCCATCGGACCGTTGTCGATGGCGGTCACCAGCATGCCGCGATTGACCAGTTGCCAGGTCCAGCCACCCGGCGCGGCGCCGAGATCGACGCCGGTCATGTCGCTGTGTAGACGATCTTCCCACTGATCACGCGGGATGAAGTGGTGCCAGGCCTCTTCCAGCTTCAGTGTCGAACGGCTTGGCGCCTCACGCGGAAACTTCAAACGAGGGATACCCATCGGCCACATCGCCGAGTTACCCGCGTCCGCCATACCGAGAAAAACTTCGCGGCCGCTCTTGAAGGTCAGCAACAGACGCGGCTTGCTGGCGTCTTCCACCAGTTTGCCGGCGCCGGTCAACGCTTTACGCAGCGGGCCTTCGAACTTCTTGCAGAAATTCGACAGTTCCTTGCCGTCGTTGGTGTCGACGACTTCCAGCCAAAGGCTGCCGCACACCGGGAAATCGGCCATGTGCGCGAGGATCACGCTGATACGGTCGGTTTCAGGCAGATCGATGAAAACGCCACGCGCCCATTGGCGCGGGAAGATCAGCTCGGCAAAACGCTGACCACGCATCAGGCGCTCGGCGCCGTCTTCTTCGGTGCAGACAAACTCGGCGCAGGCGGTGGCCGTTTTGGCTTTGGCGTAACCGGCCACGTTGAGTTGGGCGGCGAGGTCGGAAATCTCCGAGCAGACTTCGCCTTCGAAACCTGGCCGGCAATGCATGAATAGGGTGTTCATTCTTACTCCTGGGCAGAGGGCGGACATTCGGCCCCTGCGCGATGCTCAAGCCTTGCGTTGCGGCAAAGCCTGTCACGAAAACCGGCGCATGATAGCCGATGTCGGAACCTTGGACTTCGTCATAGAGTCCAGTTATTAGCCAGCTAATGAAAACAGGGCTAGTTTTAAAGCTCTATTCGTCCCCCGATCCGTAGCCGTGCGGATTCAAAGGAGTGATCGTAATGCCGTCCCTCGATAGTCTGAAGACGCTTAAAACACTGCAAATCGACGATAAGACCTACCACTATTTCAGCCTGCCGGATGCTGCCAAAAGCCTTGGCAACATCGACAAGCTACCGATGTCGCTGAAAGTGCTGCTGGAAAACCTGCTGCGCTGGGAAGATGAAAAAACCGTCACCGGCGCCGACCTCAGAGCGATTGCCGCCTGGCTCAAGGAGCGCCGCTCCGACCGCGAGATCCAGTACCGCCCGGCCCGGGTATTGATGCAGGATTTTACCGGTGTACCGGCCGTGGTCGATCTCGCCGCGATGCGCGCCGCCATGGCCAAGGCCGGTGGTGATCCGCAGCGGATCAATCCGCTGTCGCCGGTGGACCTGGTGATCGACCATTCGGTAATGGTCGACAAATTCGCCACCGCCAGCGCTTTCGAGCAGAACGTCGACATCGAAATGCAGCGCAACGGTGAGCGTTACGCCTTCCTGCGTTGGGGCCAGAGCGCTTTCGACAACTTCAGCGTGGTGCCGCCGGGCACCGGGATCTGTCACCAGGTCAACCTCGAATACCTCGGCCGCACGGTGTGGACCAAAGATGAAGACGGTCGTACCTATGCCTTCCCTGATACGCTGGTGGGCACCGACTCCCACACCACCATGATCAATGGCCTTGGCGTGCTGGGCTGGGGTGTCGGCGGGATCGAAGCCGAAGCGGCGATGCTTGGGCAACCGGTGTCAATGCTGATTCCGGAAGTGGTCGGTTTCAAACTCACTGGCAAACTCAAGGAAGGCATCACCGCGACCGACCTGGTGCTGACCGTCACGCAAATGCTGCGCAAGAAAGGTGTGGTGGGCAAATTCGTCGAGTTCTATGGCGACGGCCTCGCCGACCTGCCGCTGGCTGACCGCGCGACCATCGCCAACATGGCTCCGGAATATGGCGCAACATGCGGTTTCTTCCCGGTCGATGACGTGACCTTGGAATACCTGCGCCTGTCCGGACGCCCCCCGCACGTGGTGAAACTGGTCGAGGCTTACACCAAGACTCAGGGGTTGTGGCGTCTACCCGGTCAGGAGCCGGAGTTCACCGACAGCCTGGCGCTGGACATGGGTGGCGTCGAAGCGAGCCTCGCCGGGCCAAAACGACCGCAGGATCGCGTTTCATTACCCAACGTTGCGCAAGCCTTCAGCGACTTCCTCGACCTGCAATTCAAACCCACCAGTAAAGAAGAAGGACGTCTTGAAAGCGAAGGTGGCGGCGGCGTGGCCGTGGGCAATGCCGATCTCATCGGCGAAACGGAGTACGAATACGAGGGGCGCACCTATCGACTGAAAAACGGCGCGGTGGTTATCGCCGCCATCACCTCGTGTACCAACACCTCAAACCCGAGTGTGATGATGGCCGCCGGGCTCTTGGCCAAAAAAGCCGTGGAGAAGGGGCTGACCCGTAAACCGTGGGTGAAGAGTTCGCTGGCGCCGGGCTCGAAAGTGGTTACCGATTACTACAAGGCGGCGGGACTGACGCAATACCTCGACCAGCTTGGCTTTTCGCTGGTGGGTTACGGTTGCACCACCTGCATCGGCAACTCCGGCCCGCTGCCAGAGCCGATCGAGAAAGCCATTCAGAAAGCAGACCTTGCTGTCGCTTCGGTGCTGTCCGGCAACCGCAACTTCGAAGGTCGGGTGCATCCATTGGTGAAAACCAACTGGCTGGCCTCACCACCGCTGGTGGTGGCTTACGCGCTGGCCGGCACTGTTCGTACCGATATCAGCAGCGAACCGTTGGGCAATGATCCACAAGGCAATCCGGTGTATCTGCGCGATATCTGGCCGAGTAGCCAGGAAATCGCCGACGCGGTGAATCAGGTCAACACCGCGATGTTCCACAAGGAATACGCCGAAGTGTTTGCCGGCGACGAACAGTGGCAAGCCATCGAGGTGCCACAAGCGGCAACTTATGTGTGGCAGGACGATTCGACCTACATCCAGCATCCGCCGTTTTTCGACGAGATTTCTGGCCCACTGCCAGAGATCAAGGATGTAAAAGGCGCGCGGGTGTTGGCTTTGCTCGGCGATTCGGTGACCACCGACCACATCTCCCCTGCCGGCAACATCAAGACCGACAGCCCGGCCGGGCGTTACCTGCGCGAAAAAGGCGTGGAACCGCGAGACTTCAACTCCTACGGCTCGCGGCGCGGCAACCATGAAGTGATGATGCGCGGCACCTTTGCCAACATCCGCATCCGCAACGAGATGCTCGGCGGTGAAGAAGGCGGCAACACGATCTACATGCCCACGGGTGAGAAACTGGCGATCTACGACGCGGCCATGAAATATCAGGCTTCGGGAACACCCTTGGTGGTGATTGCCGGACAGGAATACGGTACCGGCTCCAGCCGTGACTGGGCGGCTAAAGGCACCAACCTGTTGGGCGTCAAAGCGGTGATTGCCGAAAGTTTCGAGCGCATCCACCGCTCCAATCTGGTGGGCATGGGCGTATTGCCGCTGCAGTTCAAGCTCGATCAAAACCGCAAGAACCTGCACCTGACCGGCAAGGAAACCTTCGAGATTAAGGGCCTGAGTGGCATTGAGCTGACGCCGCGGATGAATCTGCCGCTGGTGATCACCCGTGAAGACGGGCAGCAGGAGAAAATCGACGTGCTGTGCCGCATCGATACCTTGAATGAAGTGGAGTACTTCAAGGCGGGCGGGATCCTGCATTACGTGCTGCGGCAGCTTATCGCCTCTTGATCCACACCGTACCTGCTGGGGGGAGCTTGCTCTCTCCCCACAGTGGGTCATACCGGCACTTTTTTACGGACGAAAAAAAACCCGCCGAAGCGGGTTTTTCCCAAGACCATTATCGACTCCCTGTCGGCAGCGATCCTTGCAATGGTCGATCATCCGTGATCCTGAAGTACTCCCTGTGCTTCAGTTGATGTGTGTAGATTACGCGTGGGATCCAATCGGTAATAGTCGACATAGCTACCATCGCGTGTAGGACATTCGCTATACGACCCCTTCCGAAAACCCTTAGACGTGTCAGGCGCGGGGCTTCAAATCCGCAATGTGTTCGACTTTCAGCGGCCCATAGGCGTATTCCGGCAGAAACCATACAGCAGCCAACACCCCCAACCTCATCCACCTGCCCCCTGACGAGCCCTGGCACTGTCGATAAGAAAGTGTTCAAGGCGGCTCAACTGTTCTTCCCAGCCACGGCTGTCCATGTAATAAGCCTCCTTCTGACGAATATCCGGAATGTGCGCAAAACCTGACTCTGACACCTTCAGCAAGGTGCCTTCCTCGTAATCTTGCAGCTCAAACTTGACCAGCGTGGTGGGCTCTTGGGAATAGTCGATCTTTGGATTGACCGCATACGGATGCCAGCGGAATGAAAATAGTTGCTGCGGCTCGACTCGCTCGACCAGCACATTCCATAAAACGTGCTCAAAACCCGGATACGTGACTTGCCCTTGCGTCCATTCGCCGGCAATAAAACGCCTGCCTTCCAGTGCCACCCCAAACCACTGGCCAAACGCCTCGGCATCGACCAATGCACGCCAGACATGAGAACGTGGCGCCCTGAGCGTGATTTTGCGTTCGAAACTATTGGGTACTGGTTTCATACGTCACCTCCTGTTCTGAACAGTAGGCTTGTATGACCACATGTCCAACCTGAAGTTGTATCAAAGCAGTGCAGCGGTTCATCTGCAATGACACATCCGGCAGCGTTTCAAGCGCCTCTGAACGGTTGAAACTGATACCTTTTCCCGGGAATTGAACGAAGCAAGGAAGAGTCATGCAGCCATCCCTCACCGAACGTTATCGCGGCGCCCTGCTGGGCCTGGCTTGCGGCGACGCGGTCGGCACCACGGTTGAGTTCAAACCGCGCGGTTCATTCCAACCATTGACTGACATGCTCGGTGGTGGTCCTTTCCACTTGAAACCGGGGCAATGGACGGATGACACATCGATGGCTCTGTGCCTGGCGGAAAGTCTGCTGAGTAAAAACGGTTTCGATGCCACAGACCAGATGGGCCGCTATCTCAACTGGTGGAAATGGGGTTACCTCAGTTCGACCGGCGAATGTTTTGATATTGGCATGACCGTCAGTCAGGCGCTCTCGCATTATCAGCAAACAGGTGAACCCTTTGCTGGATCAACCGACCCGCACACCGCTGGTAATGGCTCCCTGATGCGGCTGGCACCGGTGGTGCTGTTTTACTTTCCTGACGTTGAACTGGTGCGAAAGTTTGCCGCCGACAGCTCGCGAACAACCCATGCAGCGCCTGAAGCTATCGAATGCTGCTTACTATTTGCCGAACTGATCGGCAAAACCCTGCTCGGAACAGCGAAAAACATCTTGCTCGAGCACGCCCTCACGACCTTCACACAACCCAAAGTCGTTGCGCTGGCCCGAGGTGAATACCTCGACAAACCGGCAAACGAAATACGCGGTAGCGGCTACAGCGTCGAGTCATTGGAAGCAGCATTGTGGTGCTTTCATCACACCGACAGTTTTTCAGAGGCGATCCTGCAAGCCGCGAATCTGGGCGATGATGCCGACACCACCGCCGCGATCGTTGGCCAGTTGGCCGGTGCCTTCTACGGCGTCGGGGCCATTCCTGCCAAATGGCTGGAACTGCTGCATGAAGGCGAGGAGATTACAGCGACCGCAGACCGCTTGCTTGAAGCCTCCAGACAACGAGCACCTGAATAGGAACCACGCAGTCGCTACACTACTCTGCACTTTCATCCGATATAACGAGAACTCCCATGTCCCCACGCCTGCTCCTGGCCCTGATGCCATTTCTGTTCACCCCCCTCGCCCACGCCGCCGTCGACTGTGCCAACGCCAGCGATCAGGCAACGATGAATCAATGCGCCGGCCAGGACTTCAAAGCGGCGGACAAAGAACTGAACACCGTATATCAGCAGATCACCGGGCGCTTGAAGGACAATCCGGATAGCAAGAAGCTGTTGGTCAATGCGCAAAGGGCGTGGATCGGGTTTCGCGATGCCGAGTGCGCGTTTTCGTCATCCGGGGTGGCGGGCGGCAGCGTTTACCCGCTGATTTACAGTAGCTGCATGACGGCCGTGACCAAAGTCCGGGTTGAGGCGCTGAAGCAATATTTGAAGTGTGAAGAAGGTGACATGGGTTGCCCGGTCCCCGGGGCCTGATGCGTGTAGTGAGGATTTTTTGCGCAATAACTGTGCCGCCGCGCGGAAACGGTATTGCTCGACAGCTTCCAGCACATGCTCAGCCTGCGAGAGCCTGTGCTGTCTAGCTGCTGCCGGTTAAACGTGCGGATTGCCCGGTGCTTTGGTCGGCGCGGCGTATTGCGGCTTAAGATGACCATCCTGATCAAGTAGCCAGGCGTCCATGATCTGCCGTACCACGGGACCGGCGACACGACCACCGGCTTCGCCGTTTTCGATCATCACCGAAACCGCAATCTTAGGATCTTCAGCCGGCGCAAAACCGACGAACAAGGCATTGTCGCGGTGGCGTTCGAGGGTCTTCTCACGGTTATAGCGCTCACCTTGCTTGATCGCCACCACCTGTGCCGTGCCGCTCTTGCCGGCGATTCGATATTGCGCACCTGCTGCCGCCGCGCGAGCAATGCCGCGGGGAGCGTGCATCACCATCTGCATGCCGTGGTTGACCTGCTCCCAGTCGCGCGGGTCCTTGAGCACGATATTCGGCATCGGATGCTCATCGACCGGTGCCACACCATCGACAGTCTTGGCCAAGTGCGGTCGGTTCCACACGCCTTTGTTTGCGATCAACGCGGTCGCCTGCGCCAGTTGCAAAGGTGTGACCTGCATGTAGCCTTGACCAATACCGAGGATGACCGTTTCGCCCGGGTACCAGGCCTGCCGCCGTGTCGCGCGCTTCCAGGCTTGAGATGGCATCAGACCGGGGGATTCTTCGAACATATCCAGCGAGACTTTCTCACCCAGGCCGAACATTGCCATGTAGTCGTGCAGGCGATCAATGCCGAGCTTGTGCGCCAGATCATAGAAGTAGGTGTCGTTGGAGCGCATGATCGCTGCGTCCATGTCGACCCAACCGTCACCGCTGTGGTTCCAGTTTCGGTACTTGTGATCGTAGTCCGGGAGTTGGTAGTAGCCCGGATCGAACACGCGGGTCTGCGGCGTGACAACGCCCGCATCGAGACCGGCGATCGCGACTTCCGGCTTGATCGTCGAGCCCGGCGCGTACAAGCCTCGAAGTACACGGTTGAATAGCGGCCGATCAATGGAGTCACGGAGCGCCGAATACTCCTTGGAGCTGATGCCAGTAACGAACAGGTTAGGGTCAAAACTCGGGTTGCTGACCATGGCTAACACCTCGCCACTGCTCGGATCAAGCGCCACGACGGAACCGCGGCGATCCCCCAAAGCAGCTTCGGCAGCTTCCTGCAATTTGACGTCGAGGCTCAGGACTATGTTTTTGCCCGGCTCGGGATCTGTATGTTTGAGTACCCGTAGCACTCGGCCTTGAGCGTTGGTTTCCACTTCCTCATAACCGACGTGACCGTGCAGTTGCGCTTCATAGAAGCGTTCGATACCGGTTTTGCCGATGGATTGGGTGCCGCGGTATTCCTCCGAGTCGAGGGTCTTGGATTCTTTTTCATTGATGCGGCCGACATAACCAATTGAGTGAGCGAAGTGCATGCCGAATGGGTAATGTCGAACGAACTGTGGCTCTACATCCAGGCCAGGCAAACGGAACTCATTGACCGCCAACACAGCGATTTGTTCTTCCGTCAGCTCATAGAACAGCGTTACCGGGGTGAACGGGTGGTGGGACTGCTTCAGCGCCTTGTCGAATACCGTCCGATCTTCCGCAGGTAGGTGTAAGAGATTGATAACCTCGTCCAACTCCTGATTGACGTTGGTGGCACGTTCGCGAGTGATGCTCAGGTTGTAACTGGGACGGTTATCTGCCAATAGCACGCCATTGCGGTCGTAGATCAGTCCGCGTGTGGGCGGGATCGGCAAAACATGGACGCGGTTGTTTTCTGAAATGGTTGAGTGGTAGTCGAACTCGACTACTTGCAGGATGTAAAGGCGCACCACCAGCGCACAGCTAATGACGAAGACGAAAAAGGCGCAGGCGATCAACCTTTTGTTGACCAGCCGCGTCTCTTTCTCGTGATCCTTGATCGGGATTGGTTCAGGCATTTCCACAGCAACTCTTTGACATAAATGAGTGCCGCTCCCTAGGCATGGCATCAGTCCGTGAAAAAAAGAGCTGCACCATACCAAAAACTGCCCGGTCACTTCATAACGTTTTTCCCCCAACAGAAGCTCTTGTAACAGCTAGGGGATCAACGGGCCTGAAAACTTTCCTGCGGGCAAAACAAAACCCCAACTGCTTTCGCAATTGGGGTTTCGGAATTTAATCTTGACGATGACCTACTCTCACATGGGGAAACCCCACACTACCATCGGCGATGCATCGTTTCACT
>NZ_CAXAOQ010000031.1:0-91677 GCF_963970575.1 Pseudomonas sp. EA_65y_Pfl2_P74 | reverse complement strand
GCAGCCAGAGCGCCGTGGTCACCGGCCCCAAAGGCGAAGAAATCCACTGCGACCAATACGGCCGCGTCAAAGTCCAATTCCACTGGGACCGCGAAGGCCAGGCCGACGACAAAACCAGCTGCTGGCTGCGTGTCTCCAGCGCCTGGGCCGGCGCCCAATACGGCGGCATAGCCATCCCGCGCATCGGCATGGAAGTCCTCGTCACCTTCCTTGAAGGCGACCCCGATCAGCCGCTGGTCAGCGGCTGCCTGTACCACAAGGAAAACACCGTCCCTTACGCCCTGCCGGCGAACAAGACCCGCAGCACCTTCAAAACCCTGAGCTCGATGGGCGGCAGCGGTTACAACGAACTGCGCATCGAAGACAAAAAAGGTCAGGAACAGATCTACCTGCATGCCCAGCGGGATTGGGACGAGAACATTGAACATGATCAGAAGATTCGGGTCGGCAATGAGCGTCACGACACCGTTGAAAAGAACAGCTACACAGAGTTCAAGGCCGAAGAACACCACACGGTTTTTGAGGACCGCAAGGTTGAGGCGCAAGCCAATGATCACCTGACGGTTGGGGTGAATCAGCACATCAAGATTGGCACTGGGCAGTTCATTGATGCGGGGCAGGAAATCCACCTCAGCAGCGGCATGAAAGTCGTGATGGAGGCCGGCGCCGAACTGACGCTGGTGGGCGGTGGGAGCTTCATCAAGATCGATGGCGGCGGCGTGACCATGAGTGGGCCGGTGATCAATATGAACTCCGGCGGTGGACCGGGTAGCGGCACGGGCGCTGCGCCGTTGTTGCCGGGGCCGTTGAAGCAGGCGGATGCGGATAAGGCTGGGCAGTTGCTGGTGCCGGCGCAGCGGCAGGCGTTGATGCAGAAGAAGCCGATTTGTGCGGTTTGTGAGGCTGCGAAACTCGCGGCACAAAAGGGTGAACAGTAAATGAACAGACTACCGCCGCTCCCGAATGACTTGCCGTGGAAGACGCCCGCCTATTTACTTCTGGACGGCGTGAGTGTGCCCAATCTGGCACAACAGCTGTACCAATGGGACAACCAGGCATACAGCCTCTACCAATCGACACGCTGGCAAGAACTGTCCGATATCTCGCCTTACCTGATTGCTCTCAAAGGGCCCAGCGATCCGCTTTTGGCCCATTTTCTGGAAAACTCGGCCTTGGAGTGGGGTTATCTGTTGTTCAGTACTACCGATGCTCATGTGCTTTGGGGGCATTGGCGTAACTTGCTTACGGTCGAGCATCCGAGCGGCGTTGAGGTTATGCCGCGCATCGCCGACCCAGCAGTCATGCATCAGCTGTTCGGGTTGGCGGAGCAAGCCAGTAGTGCCCGCTGGTTTGGTCCGGTCGAGTACATCTGCCTGCCAGACGGAGTCGAAACCTTATGGCATCAACACAAACGTCCCGAACCCGCCATTGCTGAACCGCAAACCTATCGCTTGACCGATAAAGAACTCACAGTGTTAGGTGAGGTAGAGTTTCGCAACTTTGTCTCGTCATTGAATGAGCACTTGGAAAAGTACTTTCCTGAATACATGGCGACTTTTCCTGAACAGGATCGTCGCCCCTATGCGCAGAAAATAGCGGATGAGGCCTACGAACAAGGTTTTGCCTCGGAGCAGGAAATCACCCTCTATGCAAACGTTCACGGTTATCTGGCAGGGGAACCGCTGACTGACCACCCTGATATCGTGCGACTGCTGACGCAGTCGACACCTGATGCGCCATTGAAGCGCGTGGAGCGCGCTGCCGAGCTTGCCGAAAGCCGTGCTGAAGATCGACAAGGAAGCCCATCATGACCGCTCAACAACCACCAAAAACCAGCGCCAACACTGTTGCCCTGGCTAAACCAGCCAAGGACACCCGTGTCCCAATGGGTGAATGCCAATTGATGAACAAGAAAGTTCAGTTGCTGCCTCTGCGCTATGGGCTCGTTCAGCACCTCGATCCCGCATCCGAACTCGCCATGCCGTTCAAGACAAAAAGCCAGCCACTGGGCATCCGGCTGTTGCGCGACGGCTACCTCTACATCATCAACGGCACCACCGGTTACCTGCACGAGTACCGCATAGAGAAAGGCGAGATCACCAAACTATTGTGGAACAGCCAAGAAGTCTCCGGTGACACGCGCACCAGTTCGATCGGCGAACCTCATCTTATCTTCACCCGCAAACACACGTTGTATGCCAGCTATTCCGAGCTTCAATGGACAGCCAATAAATGCTCGCAAGTGCTCAAGTCCAAAGAAGAACGGAAGCGTTTGATGCAACCAGTGGAGTTGGCAAGTGCCTGCCCTGAAAAGGGCGGCAAACATTTGTTGAGCAAACAACAGGTGGAGGACTGGCTGGCAGAAGTGAAGGAGCAGTCTGAGAGAGCCGATGCCGTCCTCGAAGGGGCAGACCCACAAGAAGGCGAGGCTTATCACTGGGAAGATCAGCCGCTGTTCAAACATATTGCGATTGAAACGCTGACCAGTAAGGTTCAGTGCGCCTACAAGGATGACTACTTGTTTCTGGTGTTGCGTGACGACATCGGCGTCATGCGCGACCTTGCCAGCGCTCAGTTGAAAGTGGCTGACTGGATTGATCGATGGAGCAAGGACGACAAGCGTCAGGCACAATACCTCACGGGTTCCTACGTCCACTCCCTTTATGATGTGAATGGTCCACGGCTGGAAGCCCTGGGTAAAACAGATCCTGAAGTTCAGGCACTTAAAGATGAGACCAACGAAGAACAGCAATCGAAAATCTACGAATTCCTGAAGGTTCGCCGGGACAACAGAGACCCTGGCATCTACGGTGATGAAGCTCATTGGCGAAAGATGGCGGAGAAAGATCCCTACGCCCGCGCCTACATGGACATGACGGACTCTCTGGGAGATCCGCTTTATCGTAAACACCAGGACACTTTGAACAAACTCAGCCTGCAAAGCTGGTACGCGTTGCATGGCAAGGAGTTAGGTCAGCGAGGTATCGACGACCTGGTCAACCGTCAGGAAATGGAAGCCTTTGTTCAGGAACAGCAAAACCTTCTAAAACATTGGCATGGTCGTCTGCAAAACATCCGTGAAGATCGACTGAATATGTTCACAGGTGGTCGCTTTCACGGTGCAGCCTGGTATTACGACTTCAATCTCGATGCACAAATCAAGCACCGACTGGAAACCGAGTTTGTCTGCGTGGCAGCCATGTGCGCAGACCCAAAAGCGCTCGAAAAACTTGCCGCCTACATGGAGGCAAATCTGCAGACCCTAGTGCCAGGACTGGATACTCTGTCCCTCGTAGCACAGGTAGACATTGCAAAAAAACTGGCAGACTTGACCAGTTTCTCGATCAACGTGATCTCGGCCAAGGAAAACCTCGCTAACGTCAATGTGCTGACCAACCAGTTCCACAGCTTGATGACCGAGCGCCTGCCCAACTACGCCAAACTGAACACCCAGTTCATGGGCATGCAAAGCATGCTGGACGAGGCCTACAACCCGGCGCGGCAGCTGAAGATTGCCGATCAACTGGACAAGGCTCACGAGGGTTTCGCGCGCGCACAAACAGTTGATCCCAACGAGTACATCCGCAAGATTGGAGCACCCGCGCGCTTGCAGCTATTGCGCGAGTTCTCTCGACAGGGATTGACTCTGCGTGCGGCTACAGGGGCTGAAATTGCAGCCTTCAATCAGGCTCGCGACCAATCACTGAACTTGCGTAGCCAATTGAAAGAAAGCTACAAACTTCGAAATCGGGAATTGATGCGCCAGTCCATCGGTTCTGCAACTCCGGGTAGTGAAGCCCCGCATAACCAACGTATCGCTCAACTGAAAAATGCGCTGATTCCACTGGAAGAGAAACTCACCGATGCCTTGGCGGTCGGGGGTGATAGTGCAGCGAAAATTGGTACGGTGGTTGATGGATTGGATCCGCAGTTACGCGCGGAGATGGGCAGGACTGTCAGGGATTTCAGGGCTACGGGCACCCTCAACAAGCCGCTGGCGGGCGCATTGAAGTCGAAGGGTGATGGGATTGCGTTTGCTCTGTTTGTCATCCAAGGACAAAAATTTATTGAAGCGATGAGTAGTTTTGCTAAGAAGACGGACCGATCTTGGGCAGATTGGGGCGCTGCTGGAGAATCAGTCGTCGGCTTGTCCTCCTCCGGGTTTGCAATGGTGCAAGGTCTATCCGTAACAGTATTCCAAGCTCATATCGAGCAAATGGAAAGTGCTGCCGGCAAATTGAACACTATGAGCCGCCTAGGTCGCTGGAGCGGCATTGCTGGATTTGGAGCATTTTTGTCTGGTGGTGTCGCCGCTGCATTTGACTTGGGGAAGCATTCTCTACAATGGGGTAAAGCGTTGGCTGAAGGTGACTACAAAGGGTTAGGGGCGACGACGTTGCAGATAAGCGGGGACGCAACACTCGTAGGAACCAATACGTGGGCAGCCAAACACACCGGCTCTATCGTGAAAAACGTAATGAAAACGCCGACCGAATTGCGCGCACTGGCATGGGCAGAGGCCAGCCCTCGGCTTTTGGCTATCGGCACACGGGCCAATCTCATAGGATTGATCGCTACTGCTCTACAACTAGTGGGAGAAGGCCTCTTTAACTATTTCAATCTGGACGACTTACAGAAATGGATGGAGAGTAGCGTTTGGGGGAACAAGACCAAGCAGCGCAATGTTCAAGATGAGTGGAACGAGCTCGCAAAAGTCGTTCAGAAGCCAACATGTGAATTGATTCGCGATGACAAGCTAACCTATTTGAAATTGGTTTTGCCAGGAGTCAGCACTCAGGAAATGGACAGCCGGAAATTGCAGTTTCAGGCGTACCAACAGTATCGTGAAAAGCCACTTTCGCCACGTACTTATAGCCCTGGACCATTCCCGTTACGCTGGAAAGAGTGCACGATCACTTGGGTTACTCGTTTCATAATCGCCAGTAAAGAAAAGGAAGCCTTGACACTGCATTTACCGATCAGCAATTCCTTGCAAACCTCAGACTTCGCTTTGGCATTAAACATCGCTTACCAATTGGAAGCTGAACGCGATACCACACACCAAACTCGTTTTGTTTTACGCGACCTACATATCGTGAATACGTATGGTGTGCGCATTCCAACAAAGGGGACGTATAAAGTCGAGTCTGTTGAGACTCTGCCAGTCGGCACAGGCAAGGCATCATTCCACTCTTTTAAAAAAGATGACTTGGCGACTATTGATGTTTAAGAACTTGTTCAAACGTAAAACCACGACTGCCGAACACAAGTCCGCCCCAGACATCCGCAGTCAACGCCCACGTGCAGGAGAAATTCGAGCCAACGGTTTAAATGAAACCCTGTTCCTTTCACCATTACCTGTCTACACAGGCCAGGCACAGTCATCTCGTCGTAACTTTTCGGAGATCACCGAGACCTATCTGGAGTTGGGCGGTAACAATTGGGGCATGGTTGAGCAAGGAAAAATATTAGCCGCGGGAATCTGGATGCTCTTAACCCTGGCATTTATTGCCCCGACTTTAATTGTTTTGTACGGGACACTTGCCTACCCGGAAAACTTCCCCACTCCCTTGAAAGATTTAGTAATGGGCATTCAGACGTTTTCAGGAATTGCACTGTTAGGGCTTCTGCCCCTCGGCGCCTATGTTTACGGAATGTTTTCCAGCGTCTTCACCGCCGCAAAAACCTACCCCGTTCGCTTCAACCGCCAGCGCCGCGAAGTCTGTTACGTCGACAGCAACACCCATCGCGTGCTGATCGTGCCTTGGGAAAGCGTGGTCGCTTGGGTTGCAAACTCCCAAGGCGTCACCAGTTACGGCGCTACTCGCCAATACACTTTGGGCATGGGGCTGGAGGATGAAGAACAGGACAAAGTGCAGTTTCTGCTGCTCCCCCAACCCAGCGATGCCCACTCCCTGAGCATGTGGACATCCATTCGCAACTTCATGGAAGACGGTCAACTAGTCGATGTGCCGAACCCGATGCTCAAGGCACTCGGCCTGATCCCGACCGGGGATCGGCTCAAGCCCTATGAAGGACTGCACACCTTTGAAATCGAACGCGAAGATGCCCGTGCGATGGGGTCGCTGGACGAAGAAGGTGGCGAGGACCTGACTCCAGAACAACGGAGGGAATATGGATTCGGGGAGAAATCTCGATGGCCATTGCGCCGCTGGTACATCGGGCGTGTACTGACCTTCTGGAAAATGCCCTACATTCTCGCCGAATGGGCTCATCGCAAGGGCCGTCCCGTTCTGCCGGAACAGGTTCAAGCATGGTCGCAGTCACTGCCACCGGAGCAGTGGGCCAAACCTAGTGCAGCACTGGTGAAAGCCAATCAGTTGGTAAAAAACGCCATGGACAAGAAAGGCGCGACTTTTGTCGAGGCCTGCAAAGTGGCAGGTTTGCACTGAATGAAACCCCAAAATAGGTGAAAGATTAATTTTCTAAAAATAGATCTGTCACGAATGGCACTTACTTAACATGTTTTGGGTGCCCGTTTTTTCTGACATCTGCCCTTGCTGACCGACGTGGTTTGGTCAGCAAGGGGTAGGCTTGAGGTCTTCGTTTTATGGCTCGCGGCTCGATACGACCAGGCCGATTTCCGACGCGCCTCTGAGCAATCAGCATCAATAAATTCGACAGGCCATCCTCGTCTTCGGAACTGCCATATTGTCGCAGCGCCAGCCATAGCTGAAGGCTGTGTTTGAAGCTCAGTTCGCGAGGTAAACAGTCAGCTAACAGAGCCGATTGTGCCATCAGCATTCGGATCAGATTGTGAGCTAACAGATAGACCCATAACTCCTTTACTGCCATGCCTGGGGTTTTGCAGCTTAACTTGCCTAGTCCGGCATTGCGACTCTAGGAGGAGCAATACTGAGTGGCTGGGATAGCTACCGATCTCTGAAACAAGGAGATACTGATGCCGCTGCCGCCTATGGTGTGGCCGCAGTCGGAAGTGGACTATGGGCAGCTTATGGTGTTGGAATAATTCTTAATCCCTATGCTTTGGTAGTCGGCATGGCTCTGACTATAGGTGGTACTATCGCAGCCAATCTATTGACCGACAGCGACATGGAAATTGTAGTGAAGAAAGGTCCATTTGGTCTCCAGTTTGCAGAAGCAGGAGTGTTGGATCAGGCCCTAGGCAAAGGCCAACGCTTCAATCACTTGAAAGACCCGCAGATCGCCTACCAGCAATTGCTCGGCATTATCGGAAAACCGCAAATATTCGTACAGAGGTTGGCCGACTGGCGAAAAAAAGCGCCTGCGGCGCATATCAAGGCATTGCAACAAGCTGATAGCGATCGTGCGCCACTGACAGATTCTGGGCAGCAATGTGTCATGCCCGGAAAACAGACTCTAGTCGATCAGGATTGGGCCATCGTTCTCAGTTCTCCACTGCTGTCGATGTTCGAGAATGACCAGCAATTTCAGTTGATCGCCCAGGAGTTCCAAAGCAGCCTGCGTATAAACGTCGCCTTCGATATCAAACGTTATGACCGGATCCCTGTTGCGGCCCCCAAGCTAGCGGCGCTTTCACTGGATGCCACTAGCGTGCTCTATGTTCTTCCCGCCAGCCTACCCGTTGCTCAACTCAGCCCTCTGGATCGCTACAGTGTGCGCGTAACTCAGGGTCTGAAAGTGAGTGCTCAATTTGAACTAAGTGCCGACCAAGCAAGCGAACGGTTGGTGTTGCCTCAACCAAGCCCTAAAAGCTGGTCAGCCTTCACCTCGGCCAATCGTCGTTTGCCACCAGATAACCTGCTACCGGATGCCGCTCCGCCCTATTGGCAAATAGAAATCACTGAGTTCTCTGTATGACAGCACAAATGGACACCTTGTACGCTGCCAGTGCCTACCGCAGCAACAGCGATACTCCTCTGCCCCCCCCAAAATGGCCGGAAGATGTCAATCGTTCAAGCACCTTTGATACCCACCTTGCCTTTGGTTATTACGCCAACCTAGAGCCGGCAATGGAGGTTACAAACCAGTTGCAAGGTGAAGAGCAAACGATTTACCAGCGCCAGCAGGAAAAAGGGGATAAGGAGGAGGTGTATTGCGACGAAAGCCGCTGGCGCTTTCAGAACGCAACCAAAATTCCATATTTATTGTTCATATTGAAGATAGTGTGTATTTCTTTTATATGGGCTGTCTGGGGAATAGGAATTTTACTCGAATTTATCCCAGATACAGGGCGTAAAGACTTTAATACTTTTCTGACACTGCTAGGTTGCGTAGCAACAGTGGCTTTCATGATTGTGTCAATGGCGTTATTTTTGAATGGCAATAAGTTGGCACATAAGATCCAGATCATTGGATTTTTCATTTGTGCCGGCATTGTCTTATGGAAGCAAGGGTCACTTTTTGGCAGTGACAGCATGCAGGTTTCCCTATGGTTAGGGGCGTTCCTCTACCTCATGGCTAGTGTCGGATCCGACGGTTTACTCTGGTTTCACAGCAAAATCAGCACCCACGACGGCAGCGAGTTCAACCGCATAGACGGCATGCTTCGCTTCAAGCGTCGTTTCCGCCGACTCTTCGTTGCACCTTTTGAAGAGTTTGACCCGGTACTGCAACTGCTGCCCAACGGTTATGGCTCCCATGACTATGCCCTGTGGCTTCATCACCGCTACACCGACAACAAGATTTGTCTGGCAACCAAAGTCCACGCCCTGGGCCTCGACCAGCCGAATGCGCTGGCCTTCTGGGATTGCCTGCAACGTTACATGGACGTCACACAACCGCTGCCAGACCTGCCGGTGCTTGAGCAAAGTCGTCACCTGGACCCGGTAACCGCCGCCTACGACGTCAAAACCGGCCGTAACCCACGACGCTGGCGCGACCAGTCGGAAAAGGGCTGGCTGGCAACAGGCCTCAAGCAGTTGACCCAACAGTTGCAGCAATATCCTTGGCAAAAACAGCCTTGCATCATCAAGGCTCGCATTGATCCGTCTCTAAGCATCGAAGCGTACTACCGCGCTCAGGAAGCCAAAGGCATCCAGGCCACGCCGAAGGCCGATGATTTTGATGACATTCATAGAGCGTAATAGAGCGGGCAGGACGGAATTATATTCAGAGTAACCGGGAAAGGGACGGGCCACGTTTATAAACATGGCCTGCCCCTGAGATCGCTAAGGCATCAATACAAAATCGTCGAACACCCAAGCAACATTACCTTTCGCGACAAGCTCCAACCTCACAATATTCAACCCTGAGAATTCGATAGTTCTGTATGGTCTGTCGAGCCTGTCTTGCCCGAGATAACCGCCAGCACCATAAAAATGAACTTCACCATAGGAAGTCTCTGGCTGGTTTCCATAAAACCGAAAGCTCACCTTTTGGCATGGGCGAACGAACGTAATCTCTGCCTTTTCTTGCGCCACAACATACCAGTGGAGCTGTTTTCCAGGTTCACCACTGCCTATTTGAGCGCTTGTAAACACGTCCGGCCTCGTTGGAAAAACCGCCGTACTTAGAAGTTTGAATGTAAGGACCGGCGTCACAAGAACTTCCCCTGCCCGGATGATCATCCGCGAAAGCTCATCTTCAAAATCCTCCACCAACAATGTCTTGACCGTGTAGTTTCTCGGCGGAAACTTCACAGCCATGCTCTCGTCTGCCTCGCCATAAAAATTCACGCTTATGTCGATCGACAATTGGCTCCTTTCACGCAGTGTAAAAAACCAATCCAGCGGTACCGGTCGACTCAGGCCTGACGATGCGGCATTGATTACTTTTTCTTCGAAAACCGTATCTTTGCCATCACTGTCGATCCCGCTGTAGCGGATCAAGACCCATTGGTTTAAAACCTGTTGGGGCCACTCGCTAACATTCAAAGGCGTCAGTGCGTCAAGCTGCGTGACGTCCAGATCAGTGCTATTCACACCTCCAACAGTCGGTGTTGGCAGATCGGGATGATAGTGCGCAATTGACCCGATGTTGGCGGCAAGGATCGGCGATTTCTGGATCGGCTTGCCATCGCGAAGGTGCTCGAAACCAAGTTTTACCGGTTTACCGAGATTGGCGGCGATAAACGCTTTTGCCAGCAGAAAACTGGCACGACTGTTGGCATTCAGCGGCTTAGACTCGAAGGTTGGCGATCCAGCCCCAGGGGCACCCTCGACAACCAGTCGCACTGTGTCGCCGTTGCGATAACCCAACACTTCAACCCGACCCGTGGCGCCTTGCAGGTTGGCGGAGTCCAGGGGGTCGAGCACTCGGTTGACGGACTTGAGTAACTGGGGTGGTCGCAGCGTTGGTAACCCCTCGCCTTTTACTTGCGCAGTGGTCACCCTCGAATCGCCGACAGAGCCTCCCTCTCTGATCAGCGTGTAAATCACCGATACGTCGCTATTGGCGATAACTTTTTCGTTGGCGACCTCAATGATGCAAGGTTGCTTCTGCCCGAACTCGTCTTGCGTGACAGTTCCCGTCACCTTTGCAACCACATCCGGCTTGCCTGCAACTTTGGCCGTGTACGTGGCATAGATGTCATCCCCAGCGAGGAAGCGCGGATCGCTGGTGAGTACGATAACCAGCAAAGGATTGGCACCGAGTTTCTCAAGGTCGATGTAAGGCAAATCGTCGGGGTCATTGAGGATTTCGCGCAGCAACGCCTTCGGCAATCGTTTGCCGTCCAAATCAACATCGATGATTTGCACGGCAGAGAAGAGTGAATCCGGGTCAGGATTGTTTCCCAGTTGATCGGTGACCGTATAAGAGATTTTGAATTTCGGATGATCCTTGGCCTTCTCCAAGTCTGCACGGGTGACGTTAAAACAGACTTTGACCGGCTCGTTGGAACCCGGATCCGGCGCCTCCTGCTCGGTGACCTTGTGGTAGACGTCATGGCCGTTGAGGTTCAACCGAATGCGATCATGCGCCCGACAAAACGGGTAAGACACGCACACCTGTGCACCCGCGGCAGGAAAATCCGCACCCACACCGTTGAGCAACGCATCAGGCAGTATCAATTCAAGCTCGGAATGCTCACCGTCGCCCGGGCTGGTGTCTTGATTGCCGGGACGAATCTTGTTGTACAACAACTCCAAAGGTGGCTCGGAGGTTCCCATGTTGTTACTGCTGCGTCTCACTGTACAGGTGAGACGGTTGACTACATCGGCGAGCAGCATTTTCTTTGGAATGTACAGTGTCACTTCATCGTCCACGGCTTGCGTTTGCACACTGTCAATGCAGGGTTGACCGTTCAAATTCAAACACACCGTATCGCCCGAATCCTGATCCAGATATGGGCCGAACACGACTTTGACGCCTTTCGGCGCCAAATCATAAATGCGCAGCGGGACTCCAAGATGCGCGCCTGTGACCGGTCTAGTCGCCTCGGGTAGATCAGGCGGATCCAGCGTCAGCACCGTGTTGTCCGCCCCCATGACACCCGAAATCTGCATGTCATTTTGCGGGAGCCACGTTGGGGCAACGACTTGTGGGCTATCTGATTGTCCGGCTGGGGGATTGGCCATTTGATTCTCCTTCTCGCAGTTTGAATGCCAAATACGCGTGCTGGAGAGTGGGCGCCGATAAAGCAATACTGACAACTGTCAGAAATTACAGGTGGACGGTCATTCCTGACGGACGGAAACAGTCCCTTTGTTGAGTCCTCTGGAGATCAGCTCATCGATTAAATAGATATACACTCAAACTCATCTATAAAAACCGCCCACCGGGTACCCTTCCCATGATGACCTTGCGTCAGATCCGTCACTTCATCGCCGTGGCCGAAACCGGCTCGATCTCCGCCGCCGCGCAAACGGCGTTCATTTCCCAATCGACCCTGACCCTGGCGATCCAGCAACTGGAAGAGGAAATCGGCGTCAGCCTGTTCAGCCGACACGCCAAGGGCATGACGCTGACACATCAGGGACACCAATTCCTACGCCAGGCTCACCTGATTCTGGCGACTGTGGACAATGCCAAACGCAGCCTCCAGCAAAGCACCGATCAGGTCGCCGGGCAGTTGATCGTCGGTGTGACCAGTCTGGTCGCCGGTTATTACCTCGCGGATCTACTGACTCGATTTCAACGGGCCTATCCCAACGTTGAAATAAGAGTGATGGAGGACGAACGCCCCTACATTGAGCACTTGCTGGTCAGCGGCGAGATCGATGTCGGGGTGTTGATCCTCTCCAACCTCGAAGACCGCCATGCCTTACAGACCGAAGTCCTGACCCACTCGCCACACCGTTTGTGGCTGCCCGCGCAGCATCCGCTGCTGGAGCACGACAGCATCAATCTCGCCGACGTCGCTCGCGAGCCGTTGATTCAACTGAACGTCGACGAAATGGATAGCAACGCTCAACGTCTATGGCAGGGCGCCGGACTGCAACCGAAGATCACTCTGAGAACCGCATCGACCGAGGCCGTGCGAAGTCTGGTCGCAGCGGGTTTGGGCGTGTCGATCCAGCCGGACATGACCTATCGCCCGTGGTCGCTGGAGGGCGACATCATCGAAGCCCGCCCCATCGCCGACCTCAATCAGACCCTCGACGTCGGCCTGGCCTGGCGCCGTGGCACTGCGCGCCCAGCATTGGTCGACCCATTCCTGACCGTCGCTCGCGAACAACCCCACGGCGGGCGCAAGCCATCTATTTAATCGAATGCCACCTTCAGTATTTAGAATTTGTCGACCTCGGAGCCGCGCACTAGTCTTGCTGCATCTATAAGACGGTCGGCTCCCGGTGACAGAGGGAGCAACAATGACCACACAAGAAAAGAGATCGCGGAAAATGGCTGGCGCGCAGACCCCGATGTGTACCGCGTTGTTGATCGACGGCCAACTGGTCGCCGGGGAAGGTTTTGTCGAGCCGATCCTCAACCCGGCCACCGGCGAAATTCTCACGCACATTGCCGAGGCCAGCACCGAGCAGGTCGAAGCGGCGATCCTCGCCGCCCACCAGGCCTTTGCCCAATGGTCGCGCACAACGCCGCAGCAACGTTCCAACCTGTTGCTCGACATCGCCAACGCCGTCGAAAAACACGCCGATCACCTCGCCCGCCTCGAATCGCTGAACTGCGGCAAGCCATTGCACCTGGCGCGTCAGGACGATTTGACCGCGACCGTCGATGTGTTCCGCTTCTTCGCCGGTGCCGTGCGCTGCCAGACCGGCCAGCTCAGCGGCGAATACCTACCGGGTTACACCAGCATGGTCCGTCGCGATCCGATTGGCGTGGTCGCCTCGATCGCGCCGTGGAATTACCCGATCATGATGGCCGCGTGGAAAATCGCCCCGGCCCTCGCTGCCGGCAACACGCTGGTGTTCAAGCCGTCCGAACACACGCCGCTGTCGATCCTCGCACTGGCGCCTGCGCTAGCCGAGATCCTCCCGCGTGGGGTGATCAACATCATCTGCGGCGGTGGCGAAGGCGTCGGCAGCCATTTGGTCAGTCACCCGAAAATCCGCATGGTGTCGCTGACCGGCGATATCGTCACCGGCCAGAAAATCCTCCAGGCCGCCGCGAAAACCCTGAAACGCACTCACCTCGAACTTGGCGGCAAAGCCCCGGTAATCGTGTGCAACGACGCTGATCTAAAAGCTGTGGTCGACGGCGTGCGCACCTACGGTTATTACAACGCCGGGCAGGACTGCACTGCCGCCTGCCGGATCTACGCACAGGCCGGGATTCACGACAAATTGGTCGCCGAACTCGGCGCCGCCGTCAGCAGCCTGCGCTTCGCTGGCAAACGCGATGCCGACAACGAGATCGGCCCGTTGATCAGCACCCGCCAGCGTGACCGCGTCGCCAGTTTCGTCGAGCGCGCCCTTGGCCAGCCGCACATCGAACGCGTGACCGGTGCGGCCGTGCATTCCGGTGCCGGTTTCTACTATCAACCGACGCTGTTGGCCGGTTGCAAACAGAGCGACGAAATCGTTCAACGCGAAGTGTTCGGCCCGGTGGTGACCGTGACCCGTTTCGACGAACTCTCGCAGGCCGTCGACTGGGCCAACGACTCCGAATACGGCCTGGCCTCGTCGGTGTGGACGCAGAATCTGGACAAGGCGATGCAGGTTGCCGCCCGCCTGCAATACGGCTGCACCTGGATCAACAGCCATTTCATGCTGGTCAGCGAAATGCCCCACGGCGGGCTGAAACGCTCGGGTTACGGCAAAGACTTATCCAGCGATTCGCTTCAAGACTACAGCGTGGTGCGGCACATCATGGCCCGCCACGGCCAGCATCTCTGACTACGCTAATAACAAGCCGCCAACGGCATGCTTCACCGCGTTCACAACTGCCCCGACCATAATTTAAAGAAGAGGGTTCAACCATGTTCGTGCACAAGACCGCACTGCTCAGTGCAATCACCACGGCCTTGCTGGCCAGCGCCAGCCTGCAAGCGGCAGAACCGCTGAAGGCTGTCGGCGCCGGCGAAGGGCAGTTGGATATCGTCGCCTGGCCGGGCTACATCGAACGTGGCGAAAGCGACAAGGCCTACGACTGGGTGACCGGTTTCGAGCAGGAAACCGGCTGCAAGGTCAACGTGAAGACCGCCGCCACCTCTGACGAAATGGTCAGCCTGATGGCCAAGGGCGGTTACGACCTGGTCACCGCGTCGGGCGATGCTTCGCTGCGATTGATCGTCGGCAAGCGTGTGCAACCGATCAACACCGCGTTGATCCCGAACTGGAAGACCCTTGACCCACGCCTCAAAGATGCGCCGTGGTACGTGGTCAATAAACAGACCTACGGCACCCCGTATCAGTGGGGCCCAAACGTGCTGATGTACAACACCAACGTGTTCAAGACTGCGCCGACCAGTTGGAATGTGCTGTTCGCCGCGCAGGATTTGCCCGACGGCAAGCCGAACAAGGGTCGCGTGCAGGCCTATGACGGCCCGATCTACATCGCCGATGCGGCGCTGTATCTGAAATCGACCCGGCCTGAACTGGGCATCAAGGATCCGTATCAACTGACCGAGGCGCAGTACAAAGCCGTGCTGGATCTACTGCGGGCGCAGCAGCCGCTGATCCACCGTTACTGGCATGACACCACGGTGCAGATGAGCGATTTCAAAAACGAAGGCGTGGTCGCGTCGGGCGCCTGGCCGTATCAGGTCAACAGCCTGGTGAACGAGAAGCAGCCCATCGCTTCGACCATTCCGAAAGAAGGCGCCACCGGTTGGGCCGACACCACCATGTTGCACGCCGAGGCCAAACATCCCAACTGTGCATACAAATGGATGGACTGGTCGCTGAAGCCCAAAGTCCAGGGTGATGTGGCGGCGTGGTTCGGCTCGTTGCCGGCGGTGCCAGCGGCGTGCAAGGAGAGCGAGTTGCTCGGCGCCGAAGGTTGCAAGACCAACGGTTTCGACCAGTTCGACAAAATCGCCTTCTGGAAAACTCCGCAAGCTGAAGGCGGCAAGTTCGTGCCGTATAGCCGCTGGACGCAGGATTACATCGCGATCATGGGCGGTCGCTAGTCTTTGAATTGACGCCGCGCCCCCTGTGGGAGCGGCGGTGCGACTTGCTCGCGAAAGCGGTGTGTCAGCCAGCACCCTTGCCGAATGATAGACCGCGTTCGCGAGCAAGCCCGCTCCCACATCGGGATCACCAACAACGGCAAACCGCAAAACGTTTCAGCTTTTTCAGAAGTCCAGGCAGGGCCGCTGCGACGGCTTTCGCCTTTTTGGAGCACCGCACCATGACGCTTGCAGTCCAGTTCACCAACGTTTCCCGGCAGTTCGGCGAAGTGAAGGCCGTTGACCGGGTTTCCATCGATATCCAGGACGGCGAGTTCTTTTCCATGCTCGGCCCCTCCGGCTCGGGCAAAACCACCTGCCTGCGACTGATCGCCGGGTTCGAGCAACCGAGCGCCGGTTCGATCTGCATCCACGGCGCCGAAGCGGCCGGTCTGCCGCCGTATCAACGCGATGTAAACACTGTATTTCAGGATTACGCACTGTTCCCGCACATGAACGTGCTGGACAACGTCGCCTACGGCTTGAAGGTCAAAGGCGTAGGCAAAGCCGAGCGCCATAAGCGCGCCGAAGAAACCCTGGACATGGTCGCCCTCGGCGGCTACGGCGTGCGCAAACCGGTGCAGTTGTCCGGTGGTCAACGACAGCGTGTCGCCCTGGCCCGCGCCTTGGTCAATCGCCCTCGCGTGCTGTTGCTCGATGAACCACTCGGCGCACTCGACCTGAAACTGCGCGAGCAGATGCAAAGCGAATTGAAAAAGCTGCAACGCCAACTCGGCATCACCTTCATCTTCGTGACCCACGATCAGACTGAAGCCCTATCAATGTCCGACCGCGTCGCCGTGTTCAACAAGGGCCGCATCGAGCAGGTCGACACGCCGCGCAATCTGTACATGAAACCGACCACCACGTTTGTCGCCGAGTTCGTTGGCACCTCGAACGTGATTCGTGGCGATCTGGCGCGCCAGCTCAGCGGACACCCGCAGCCGTTTTCGATCCGACCGGAACACGTGCGTTTCGCCGAGGGCCCGCTGGCCAGTCACGAAATAGAAGTCAGCGGTTTGCTCCACGACATCCAGTATCAAGGCAGCGCGACCCGTTATGAACTGACGCTGGAAAACGGCCAGACCCTGAGCATCAGCCACGCCAATAATCAGTGGATCGACAGCAGCGCGCAGCACCAGACCGGCCAGCGCTTGAGTGCGCGTTGGGCGCGTGAAGCGATGATTACGCTGCACGACACCGTTGCGAGCGGGGTGTGAGATGAGCACGCTCGCGACGACTCCATCGCCACCGTTGCGCAGGTTTTCCAACCTGCTCTATCGCAAGCCCAACCTGTACCTGTTGATGTTGCTGGTGCCACCGCTGCTGTGGTTCGGCGCGATCTATCTAGGCTCGCTGCTGGTGCTGCTGTGGCAGGGTTTCTATACCTTTGACGACTTCACCATGGCGGTGACGCCGGACCTGACGCTGGCGAATTTTGCGGCGCTGTTGCGGCCATCGAACTTCGACATCATTCTGCGCACGTTGAGCATGGCCATTGCCGTGTCGATGGCCAGCGCCCTCGTCGCGTTCCCGATTGCCTACTACATGGCGCGTTACACCACGGGCAAGACCAAAGCGTTTTTCTACATCGCGGTGATGATGCCGATGTGGGCCAGTTACATCGTCAAGGCTTACGCATGGACGCTGTTGCTGGCCAAGGGGGGCGTGGCGCAGTGGTTCGTTCAGCACTTGGGGCTGGAGCCGGTTTTGCAATTCATTCTGGGCATACCGGGCGTGGGCGGCAGCACCCTGTCGACCTCGAATCTGGGGCGGTTCATGGTCTTCGTCTACATCTGGCTGCCGTTCATGATCCTGCCGATTCAGGCCTCGCTGGAACGTCTGCCGCCGTCGCTGTTGCAAGCGTCTGCCGACCTTGGCGCCAAGCCGCGCCAGACGTTTATGCAAGTGATTTTGCCGCTGTCGATTCCGGGGATTGCGGCGGGTTCGATCTTTACGTTTTCGCTGACGCTGGGCGATTTCATCGTGCCGCAACTGGTGGGCCCGCCGGGCTACTTCATCGGCAGCATGGTGTATGCGCAGCAAGGCGCGATTGGCAATATGCCGATGGCAGCGGCGTTCACTCTGGTGCCCATCGTTCTGATTGCGGTTTACCTGTCCATCGTCAAACGACTGGGGGCCTTCGATGCACTCTGAGCGCGCTTCACTGGGTCTGCGCATCGCGGCCTGGGGCGGGTTGGTGTTTCTGCACTTCCCGATCCTGATCATCTTCCTTTACGCCTTCAACACCGAAGAAGCCGCGTTCAGCTTTCCACCGAAGGGCTTCACCCTGCACTGGTTCAGTGTGGCGTTTTCGCGGCCGGACGTGCTGGAGGCCATCAAGCTATCGCTGCAGATTGCAGCCATCGCCACGTTGATCGCGATGGTGCTTGGCACGCTGGCGTCGGCGGCGCTGTACCGGCGTGATTTCTTCGGCAAACAGGGCATCTCGCTGATGCTGATCCTGCCGATTGCGCTGCCGGGGATCATCACCGGGATTGCGTTGCTGGCGACGTTCAAAACGCTGGGAATCGAGCCTGGGATGTTCACCATCATCGTCGGCCACGCGACCTTCTGCGTGGTGATCGTCTACAACAACGTCATCGCCCGTCTGCGCCGTACTTCGCACAGCTTGATCGAGGCCTCGATGGATCTGGGCGCCGACGGTTGGCAGACCTTCCGTTACATCATCCTGCCGAACCTCGGCTCGGCGTTGCTGGCCGGCGGCATGCTCGCGTTTGCGCTGTCGTTCGACGAAATCATCGTCACCACGTTCACCGCAGGGCATGAACGCACGCTGCCATTGTGGTTGCTCAATCAACTGAGCCGGCCACGGGATGTGCCGGTGACCAACGTCGTCGCCATGCTGGTGATGATGGTGACCATGCTGCCGATCCTGGGTGCCTATTACCTGACCCGAGGTGGCGAAAGCGTGGCGGGGAGTGGCGGCAAGTAAACGTCCCCCCCCTGTGGGTGCGGGCTTGCTCGCGAAGAGGCCAGCACATTCAACATTGATGTTGGCTGCCTTACTGCTTTCGCGAGCAAGCCCGCTGCCACCGTTGAACCCGGTTTCTTCTGAAAAATAACAATGGCTTCAAAGAGGACAAAAACATGCAAACCAAACTCTTGATCAACGGCCAACTGGTCAACGGCGAAGGCCCGGCGCAACCGGTGCTCAACCCTTCGCTCGGTGAAGTGCTGGTGGAGATCAACGAAGCCAGCGAAGCCCAGGTCGATGCAGCCGTGCGTGCCGCCGACAACGCCTTTGCCGAGTGGTCGCAAACCGCGCCGAAAGACCGCTCCTTGCTGCTGCTCAAACTCGCTGACGCCATCGAAGCCCACGGCGAGGAGTTGGCGAAACTCGAATCCGACAACTGCGGCAAACCCTACAGCGCCGCGCTGAATGACGAGATCCCGGCGATTGCCGACGTGTTCCGTTTCTTTGCCGGCGCCAGTCGTTGCATGAGCGGATCGGCCGGCGGTGAATACCTGCCCGGCCACACCTCAATGATCCGTCGCGACCCGGTCGGCGTAATCGCCTCCATCGCGCCGTGGAACTACCCGTTGATGATGGTCGCCTGGAAAATCGCCCCGGCACTGGCCGCCGGTAACACCGTGGTGCTCAAGCCGTCGGAACAAACCCCGCTGACCGCGTTACGCTTGGCCGAACTGGCGTCGGACATTTTCCCGGCCGGCGTACTCAATCTGGTGTTTGGTCGTGGGCCTACCGTTGGCAGTCCACTGGTCACGCACCCGAAAGTGCGCATGGTTTCGTTGACCGGTTCCATCGCCACGGGTGCCAACATCATTTCCAGCACCGCCGACAGCGTCAAACGCCTGCACATGGAACTGGGCGGCAAGGCGCCGGTGATCATCTTCGACGACGCCGATATCGATGCGGCGGTTGAAGGCATCCGTACGTTCGGCTTTTACAACGCCGGGCAGGACTGCACCGCGGCCTGCCGGATCTACGCGCAGCAAGGCATTTATGACAAGTTTGTGGAGAAGCTCGGCGCGGCCGTCAGCAGCATCAAGTACGGTTTGCAGGATGATCCGTCCACCGAACTGGGGCCGCTGATCACTGCGCAACATCGCGACCGCGTCGCCGGTTTCGTCGAGCGTGCCGTGGCGCAACCGCACATCCGTTTGATCACGGGTGGCAAGTCTGTGGACGGCAATGGTTTCTTCTTCGAACCCACCGTGCTGGCCGATGCGCAGCAGGACGACGAAATCGTCCGCCGCGAAGTGTTCGGGCCGGTGGTGTCGGTGACCAAGTTCACTGATGAAGCGCAGGCGCTGGAGTGGGCCAACGATTCGGACTACGGCTTGGCGTCCTCTGTGTGGACTGCGGATGTAGGACGCGCGCATCGGATGTCCGCGCGGTTGCAGTACGGCTGCACCTGGGTGAACACGCACTTCATGCTGGTCAGCGAAATGCCTCACGGCGGTCAGAAATTGTCTGGCTACGGCAAGGACATGTCCATGTATGGGCTGGAGGACTACACCACGGTTCGGCATGTGATGTTCAAGCACTAAGCCTTTAAAAGCTTCGCGTCACCCCGGCTTCAAGGCAGAAACCGGCTCTACGCACCACCAGGACTCCAAAACAATAACTACCGAACCGGGCGGCGCCCTTAGGCCCCGCCACGGCCTCGGCCATCCGAAATCTGCCGATTTCACGGAGCAAACACACATGAGTGCATCACCCTATCTCTCAGCCGCCGTTGCCGACAGCGATGCCGAACAACTGCGCCAACTGGGCTACACCTCCAACTTCAATCGCAGCATGAGCCTGTGGGAAAACTTCGCCCTGGGCTTCACTTATCTGTCACCGGTCGTAGGGGTTTATACCCTGTTCGGCCTGTGTCTGGCCGCAGGCGGGCCACCGATGTTCTGGGCCTACTTGCTGGTCGGTTGCGGTCAGTTGCTGGTGTGCCTGATCTTCGGCGAAGTGGTGTCGCAGTTCCCGATCTCTGGCGGCGTCTATCCATGGGCGCGCCGCTTGGTGGGCAAGAAATGGGCGTGGATGGTCGGCTGGATCTACTCCATCGCCCTGTGCGTGACCATTGCCGCCGTGGCGGTCGGCGCCGGCCCGTACCTGGCCGCCATGATGGGCTTTGAGCCAAACAACAACACCAACATCGTCATCGCCCTGGTGCTGACCCTGTTCGCCACACTGGTCAACCTCAGCGGTACCAAAGTGCTGGCGCGCATCGCCATGTTCGGCTTCCTCTGCGAACTGGTCGGCGCGGTGATCGTCGGCGTGTACCTGCTGATCTTCGAACGCCACCAGCCGCTCAGCGTGCTGTTCAACACCTTCGACATCAGCGTCGACGGCTCGTACCTGCCAGCCTTCCTCACTGCATCGCTGGCGGGGATGTTCCTCTACTACGGCTTCGAGGCCTGCGGCGACGTCGCCGAAGAAACCCCGAACCCGAGCAAGAAAATCCCGGTGGCCATGCGCATGACCATCTACATCGGCGGCATCGCGGCAATGTTCGCCTGCCTGGCGCTGATCCTCGCCGTGCCGGACATGCAAGCGGTGATCAATGGCACCGACAAAGACCCGGTCACCACCATCCTCAACAACGCCTTCGGCCCGGTCGGTTCGAAAGTGGTGATGGGCGTGGTGATGATTTCCTTCATCTCCTGCGTCATCAGCCTGCAAGCGGCAGCCAGCCGTCTGCTGTACTCCTACGCTCGCGATGAAATGGTCATCGGCAGCCGACTGCTGAAAAAGCTTTCTCCTACGACCCAGGTGCCGGTGGCTGCACTGTTCGTGGCCGGCGTCCTGCCCGCCCTGATCATCGTCCTCGGCTTCTTCCTGCAAGACGCCGTGGCCACCATCGTCAGCTTCGCCGCCATCGGCATCTACCTCGCGTTCCAGATGATCGTGCTGGCCGCCCTGTATGCGCGGATGAAAGGCTGGAAACCCAGCGGCAAATTCACCCTCGGCGTGTGGGGCTGGCCGGTGAATATCGGCGCACTGGTGTATGGCGTTGGCGCGATCATCAACATGGCCTGGCCACGCACGCCGGATGCGGCTTGGTATGTGAACTACGCGATGGTGTTGAGCACCGTAATCGTGATTGGTTTGGGCCTGGTTTACATGTGGATTGGCAAGCCGTATGACCATGGGAAGGCGCCGGCCGGGGATGCCTGGAAGGTGAGTCGCTAAGAAGAATCACCCCGGAATCAAGATTTGATTCCGGGGTCTCCCCGAAGCACTCTCATCAATTCATCTGTACGCCATTTGATCTCCGCTTTACCTCTGACAGCTTCGAAGCGATCCAGATCGATCACCTTTCTCTTTTTACCTCTCGCTTCGTCTTTGCTCACAGAATTACTTCTCCCGTTTTCCCGGTTGCTAACTCATAAAGGAAAATCTTCGGTACAGGGATGGTTTCGCAGCAAGAGCTGCAAAAACAGGCATTTCCTACAGACACAACCTTCCGGAGAAAGCCCCATTTCCTACGCCGTGCGTCGACAGAGTAGACTTGGCGCCGCTAGCGCCTGACCGATAGGCTTTGTCCCGTCGCTGCCAAATCAGCGGCCCGGGGTCGAAGCCGGAACATCATCAACTTGGCGCAACTGCGTCCTCCATAGAGACCGGGGCTTTTTTGCCTTTCAGTTTCGCGTTATGGCGGATCGTGTGGTGCGGGCCTCTCGGCTTCCATGTTGATCGAGAATGTTCCGACTTCGAACGCCACACGGTTCGCCACCCAAAATCTGTCGAAGGATTCGTGGCGACTCTCATTTCAACATGGAGTCAGAAATGCCTAAGCACACGCCAAATCCACCTGAAACCCACCCGCACTTCACCCCCACCGTCTTCACCCGCCACAACCGCTTCCTCCACGCGTTCATGCAAGACCACGAAGCCTGGTTCTGCGTCCAGGATCTCGGTCGCCTGATGGGTTATCCGCTGAACGAACACCTCACTCTGAAACTCGATCCCGACCAGCGTCGCAACGTCCTCATGCGCAAGGACGGCGAAATCGTCGATTGCGCGACGGTCAGCGAGTCCGGCCTGTACGCCCTGCTCGTCCATCACTTCGTGCCGCAAAACCGCAATCTGCGCCAATGGCTGAGCCATGAAGTGATTCCGATGCTGCGCGAAAGCATGGCAACGCCTGTGCAGAACGACCCGAGCCTGAGTTCGGTTAACTGGGCTGGGGTCACCGTCCCTCTGCTTCACTGGCAGCAGCAGGCGTGGGTCAAATGGCGTGACGTGCCGGAGTTGATGCACGGCCAACAGCCGTATCCGGTTTTGGGAACCTGTAGCTGAAATCCATCCAAAAAAACTGTGGCGAGGGCGCTTGCTCCCTCGCCACAGGCTATCCCAACGTTAAAACCGCGAAACACTCCTCATCGCATCCACCAGATACCGCATGGCGATCCGGTCGCTCTCCGAAAGCTCCCGATAACGCTCCAACAGTTTCAACTCATCAGAGCTGAGCCTACGCCTTTTGCGACCGCTGCCAAGGCAGGGAAAGATGCCCAACATGTCAGTGATGCCTTGTATTTTTGCCATGGACGATGTCCTTCTCTAATACGTCAAAGAACTGCTCAACCACCACATCGCCCTGCCCCTTTCAGCAGCGTCGTGTGCCCCACCGGTCTGAAGGTTCGCGACCGGTCATGTCCATAGAATAGAAATTTAATCGGTGCTGAAAAGGGCTTTTTAGAGTAATTAGTCGAAAAAAGCAGAAATGCCCTGTAAATCAGAAAGTGCCGTCGGAAAAAATACCGACATGTCTTGTTTCATTGCCAGACTGAGCCTCGTAATCAATCATTTTTGCTCGACAATCGAACGGTTTAAGCTAGCCGGCATCTGTTTATAGTCCGCAGCGTTTGGCCGAAGGCTTGTCCGAACCGTACTTTCTGATCCAGCACGTGCCAGGAACGGCGCGGGATTGCACACGACAGGTTGTATTTATGCACCGCAGGAATTTGCTTAAAGCGTCCATGGCCATTGCGGCTTACACCGGTCTTTCAGCCTCAGGCCTGCTGGCGGCGAATGCCTGGGCCGCCAGCGGTGACGTCGCTGATGGCGACGCACAAGCCTTCGATTTCCAAGCCCTGAAGCGCAAGGCCAAACAACTGGCCGGCAGTGCCTACCAGGACACCAAACAGGTGCTGCCGCCGACGCTGGCGACCATGACCCCGCAAAACTTCAACGCGATCCGCTACGACGGCGAGCATTCGTTGTGGAAGGAGAACAAGGGTCAACTGGACGTGCAGTTCTTCCACGTCGGCATGGGTTTTCGCCAACCGGTGCGCATGCACAGCGTCGATCCGAAGACCCGTACCGCCCGCGAGGTGCATTTCCGCCCGGCGCTGTTCAACTACGAGAACACTTCGGTCGACACTCAGCAGCTCAAGGGCGATTTGGGGTTCGCCGGCTTCAAGCTGTTCAAGGCGCCGGAACTGGATCGTCATGACGTGCTGTCGTTCCTGGGCGCCAGCTATTTCCGTGCAGTCGACGCGACTGGCCAATATGGCCTCTCGGCGCGTGGTCTGGCGATCGACACCTATGCCAGGAAGCGCGAAGAATTCCCTGACTTCACCCAGTTCTGGTTCGAGACACCGGATCAGAACGCCACGCATTTTGTGGTTTATGCCCTGCTCGACTCGCCGAGCGCGACCGGCGCCTATCGCTTCGACATCGATTGCCAGGCCGAACGCGTGGTGATGGAAATCGACGCGCATATCAACGCACGCACGGCCATCGAACAATTGGGCATTTCGCCGATGACCAGCATGTTCAGTTGCGGCACCCACGAGCGCCGCATGTGCGACACCATCCACCCGCAAATCCATGACTCGGATCGCCTGGCGATGTGGCGCGGCAACGGCGAGTGGATCTGCCGTCCGCTGAACAACCCGGCGACGCTGCAGTTCAACGCATTTGCAGACACGGACCCTAAAGGTTTTGGTCTGGTACAAACCGACCATGAATTCGCCAACTATCAGGACACCGTCGACTGGTACAGCAAACGTCCGAGCCTGTGGGTCGAACCGACGACCGCATGGGGCGAAGGCTCTATCGATCTGTTGGAAATCCCTACCACCGGCGAGACCCTCGACAACATCGTCGCGTTCTGGACGCCGAAGAAACCGGTGGCCGCCGGTGATTCGCTGAACTACGGCTACAAGCTCTACTGGAGTGCCCTGCCACCGGTCAGCACGCCGTTGGCGCGGGTGCAGGCGACCCGTTCCGGGATGGGCGGATTCACTGAAGGCTGGGCACCGGGCGAGCATTATCCGCCGGTCTGGGCGCGCCGTTTCGCCGTGGATTTCACTGGTGGCGGTCTGGATCGCCTGCCGCAGGGCACCGGGATCGAACCGGTCATCACCTGCTCCAACGGCAAGGTGCAGGACTTCAGCGTGTTGGTGCTCGATGACATCAAGGGTTACCGGATCCTGTTCGACTGGTACCCGACCAACGACAGCGTGGAGCCCGTGGAACTGCGGTTGTTCATTCGTACCAATGACCGCACGTTGAGTGAGACCTGGCTGTACCAGTACTTCCCGCCGGCGCCGGACAAGCGTAAGTATCCTTGAGGGTTTGAGGCGCCTGCTCGCGAAGACGGCAGCACTGGCAAAACAGCCGCCAACAGAAAAAACAAAGCCCCGACCCTCACTGGCCGGGGCTTTTTGCATGTCAGCGACGCACTCAATCGCGCAAATCAGACTCATGAATCGGCTGATCACGATGGGTCGCACGCTGATACTGCGCCGGCCACACCGCTTTGCGTCCGCCCAGATCATCATCGGCGTGCAACGGCCAGTACGGATCACGCAGCAACTCGCGGGCGAGGAAGATGATGTCGGCCTGGCAGGTACGCAGAATGTGCTCGGCCTGCGCAGGTTCGGTAATCATTCCCACAGTGCCAGTGGCGATGCCTGACTCTTTGCGCACGCGTTCGGCGAAGCGCGTCTGATAACCCGGCCCGACAGGAATCTCGGCGTTGGCTGCCGTGCCACCCGAGGAAACGTCGATCAGGTCCACACCCAATGCTTTAAGACGCCGCGCCAGCTCAACGGTTTCGTCAGGGTTCCAGCCGTCCTCAACCCAATCGGTGGCCGACACACGGACAAACACTGGCAGTTCCTCTGGCCAGACTGCCCGTACCGCTTCAGTGACTTGCAGCACCAGACGAATCCGGTTTTCGAACGAGCCGCCGTACTGATCGCGCCGTTGATTACTCAGCGGCGACAGGAACTGGTGCAGCAGATAACCGTGCGCGGCGTGAACCTCAACCACACTGAAACCCGCTGTCAGCGCGCGTTCTGCGGCATCGACAAAGGCTTGGATGACTTCGGCGATCTGCCCTTCATCGAGCTGTTTGGGTTGCGTGTGCTGCGGATCAAAGGCAATCGGCGACGGCCCGACCGGTGTCCAGCCGCCATCATCCGGTTTGACGCTGCCGTGCTGGCCGATCCAGGGTCGATGGGTGCTGGCCTTGCGCCCGGCGTGAGCCAGTTGAATGCCGGCGACCGCGCCCTGCGAGGTGATGAAACGAGTGATACGTTGCAGTGGTTCGATCTGTTCGTCATTCCACAGGCCAAGGTCTTGGGCGGTGATCCGACCGTCGGCCGTCACCGCCGTGGCTTCGGTGAACACCAGCCCGGCGCCACCCACGGCGCGGCTGCCAAGGTGTACGAGGTGCCAGTCGTTGGCCAGACCGTCGACGCAGGAGTATTGGCACATGGGCGACACGGCGATGCGGTTGGGCAGGGTCAGTTGGCGCAGAGTAAAGGGTTCAAGCAGCAGACTCATGGGGCACCTCTCAAATCAGTGGGCAGGCTCCAGGGTTCTGTTTGAATAGTCGTCGAGTGACAGGAAGAGATGCAGCACCCGCCCCCGCGGGCAAAAAACGACAAGACGTCACAAGGCCAATCAAGCAGTGCTTAGAGCCTAGTCGACAACCGGGGATGCGGGAGGGTTCAGAGTCATTCCGTGTGGGAAAGTCCGCCTTCGCGAGCAAGCTCGCTCCACCAGGAAAACACCGGACCTGTGGGAGCGACTTTGCTCGCGAAGGGGTCAGCGCGGTTCGATGTGGGCAATCATCAGTTGCACGGTCTCATTGCCACGAAACTCGTTAACGTCGAGCTTGTAAGCCAGTTCGACCCATTTGATCGTCGGATTCGGCCAGATGTCGCGGTCGATACCGAAGGCGATGCCGTCGAGTTTCACCGAGCCGCACTCGCTTTTGAGTACCACTTTCAAGTGTCGCTCACCGACGACCCGCTGCTCGACCAACTGGAATACACCGTGAAACAGTGGCTCCGGAAAGTGCTGACCCCAAGGCCCGGCATGGCGCAGGGCGCGGGCCAGCTCAAGGTGGAATTCTTCAACCGCCAGCGTGCCGTCCGACAACATGCGCCCGGTGAGGTCTTCTTCGCGAAGTTGCCTACGCACTTCGGCGTCAAATGCCTCAGCGAACAACGGAAAATTCTCCTGCGGCAAGGTCAGGCCGGCTGCCATTGCGTGGCCGCCGTATTTGGCAATCAGGTTTGGATGCTGCGCTGCAACCACGCTCAAGGCATCACGAATATGGAAGCCTTGCACTGAACGCCCCGAGCCCTTGAGCAAACCATCGCCAGCATCGGCGAAGGCGATGGTCGGACGGAAATAACGCTCTTTCATCCGTGAGGCGAGGATGCCGATGACGCCCTGGTGCCACTCCGGATCAAACAGGCACAGACCGAACGGCATCGACTCAACGGGCAAGTCCTTCAACTGGGCCAGCGCTTCGCGCTGCATGCCTTGCTCGATGGTTTTGCGATCCTGGTTCATACCGTCCAGTTGCGCGGCCATTTCGCGGGCCATGTTGGCGTCGGCGGTGAGCAGGCATTCGATGCCCAGGCTCATGTCATCCAGGCGCCCGGCGGCGTTCAGGCGCGGGCCGACGATGAAACCCAGATCCGTGGAGGTGATGCGAGCCGCATCACGCTTGGCCACTTCAAGGATCGCTTTGATCCCCGGCCGCGCACGCCCGGCGCGAATCCGCTCCAGACCCTGATGCACCAGAATCCGGTTGTTGGCGTCCAATGGGACAACGTCGGCGACACTGCCCAACGCGACCAGATCAAGCAATTCGCCGATGTTCGGCTGCGGCTTGCTTTCGTACCAGCCGAGGCTGCGCAGGCGCGCGCGCAACGCCATCAACACATAGAAAATCACCCCGACACCGGCCAGCGCCTTGCTCGGGAACTCGCAGCCTGGCTGGTTGGGATTGACCAGCGCATCGGCCAGCGGCAGTTCATCGCCGGGCAAGTGGTGGTCGGTGATCAGCACTTTGAGCCCATGACGCTTGGCAGCGGCCACGCCTTCAACGCTGGAAATGCCGTTGTCGACGGTGATCAGCAACTGCGGCTCGCGAGTCATGGCAACTTCGACGATTTCCGGGGTCAGGCCGTAACCGTATTCAAAGCGATTCGGCACCAGATAATCGACATGAGCAGCACCCAGCAGTCGCAGACCGAGCATACCCACCGTGCTGGCCGTGGCGCCGTCCGCGTCGAAATCACCGACGATGAGGATGCGCTGGCGTTGCTCCAGCGCTGTCACCAGCAGATCGACTGCCGCATCGATGCCCTTGAGTTTCTGGAACGGAATCAACCGTGCCAGACTCTTGTCCAGTTCCGCCTCGGATTGCACGCCCCGCGCCGCATACAAGCGGGTCAGCAGCGGCGGCAGGTCACCGAGAAAAGGCAGAGTGGCAGGCAGTTGACGAGGTTCGATACGCATGGGGTGACGGAGACTTCTCTTGAATACGTGGGATTAATCAGATGACAACGCAGGATCAGCCGCGCTCACCTTGCAGCCATTGCAACTGGACTTCGTGTTGACCGCGATCGTCGGTGACGAAAATCGTCCCTTCGCTGATCATCACGTCCCACTTGATGACGCGGGGCATGTCCTTGGCCAGGGTTTCCAGCACTTCTTGCGGGACGGCGGCAATGTTGACGTTTTTAAGGTTCTTGATCGCCGGGATCACCTTGGTTTCCCACACGCGCAGGCTGCCGTAGGCCAGCAGGCTGGTGCGTTCGGTGCGACGCGAGCACCAGGTCAAACGGTCGGCGTCGGGCTGGCCGACTTCGATCCAGTGCAGAACACGATCGTCCAGGCTCTTTTCCCACAGCGCAGGTTCATCCACGTCTGACAGACCACGGCCAAACGACAACTGCTCGTTGTACCAGAGGGCGTAGGCCAGCAGCCGCACAGTCATGCGCTCTTCGGTTTCCGAAGGGTGACGGGCGATGGTCTGCTTGACGCTCTCGTAGACGCTGCGGTCGAGGTCGGTGAGGTTCAGTTCAAACTTGTAAGTGGTCGAAGGCTGGGCCATGAACGGGCTTCTTGATACGAGGAAAGTCGGCAAGTCTAACCGATGCGGTAGGCAATCATCGAATTGATGGCGATCAACCTGCGGCGCCTGACAGCCGGCTATGCTAAAACGCTGTATCCGCTCAACCTTGTCCTACAGGATTCAGCATGCCGTTTACCAACAAGCCGCTCAGCGGCGTGAAAGTCATCGAACTGGGTACATTGATTGCCGGGCCGTTTGCCTCGCGTATTTGCGGCGAGTTCGGTGCCGAAGTCATCAAGATCGAATCGCCGGACGGCGGTGATCCGTTGCGCAAATGGCGAAAGTTGTACGAGGGCACCTCGTTGTGGTGGTTCGTTCAGGCGCGCAACAAGAAGTCGCTGACCCTCAACCTCAAGCATCCCGATGGCTTGGCGATCCTGAAAAAACTGCTCAGTGAAGCCGACATCCTGATCGAAAACTTTCGCCCCGGTGTGCTGGAAAAACTCGGTCTGAGCTGGGACATCCTGCACGCGTTGAACCCGAAACTGGTGATGGTGCGCCTCTCCGGCTTCGGCCAGACCGGGCCGATGAAGGATCAGCCGGGGTTCGGCGCCGTCGGCGAATCCATGGGGGGGTTGCGCTACATCACCGGTTTCGAGGATCGGCCGCCGGTGCGTACCGGCATCTCCATCGGCGACTCGATTGCCGCGCTGTGGGGCGTGATCGGCGCGTTGATGGCGCTGCGTCATCGTGAGGTCAACGGCGGGCTCGGCCAAGTGGTCGATGTGGCACTGTACGAAGCGATCTTCGCCATGATGGAAAGCATGGTGCCGGAGTTCGATGTGTTCGGTTTTATCCGTGAACGCACCGGCAACATCATGCCCGGCATCACGCCGTCGTCGATCCACACCAGCGCCGACGGCAAACATGTGCAGATCGGCGCCAATGGCGATGCAATCTTCAAGCGCTTCATGCTGATCATCGGCCGTGAAGATCTGGCCAATGACCCGACACTGGCCAGCAACGACGGTCGCGACAATCGCCGCGACGAGTTGTATGGCGTGATCGATCGCTGGGTCAATTCGCTGCCGCTGCAATCGGTGCTCGACCTGCTCAATCAGGCTGACGTACCGGTCAGCCGGATCTTCAGTGCCGAAGACATGTTCAGTGATCCGCAGTACCTGGCTCGGGAAATGTTCCTGTCTGCCAAACTGCCGGACGGCAAATCTTTCAAGATGCCGGGTATCGTGCCCAAACTCTCAGAGACACCGGGCTCCTCCGAATGGGTCGGACCGCAACTCGGTGAACACAATGCGCAGGTACTCCACGATCTTGGCTATGACGAAAAGCAGATCGCCCAACTGCGCGAAGACGGAGCCATTTAAGCTGAAGCACCGACAGGCATCGGACGCCAACCGCTCCCGCCACGGATGGACGTGGCGCCTGTTCGGTCTGTTGTTTCTGCTGACCCTGCCCGCTTGGGCGCAGGCAAAACCTACGCTGATCTGGTTACTGCGCGACTTGCCACCGATGACCATTTTCGAAGGTCCGAAAAAGGGCCAGGGGGTGATCGATCAGTTGCTGCCGATGCTGATCGCTGGCATGCCGCAATACGAACATACGCTGATGCGGGTCAATCGCGCCCGTGGCTTGCAGATGCTCCATGACAACCCTTTCGCCTGTGACCCCGCGCTGATATGGAACCAGGTACGCGCGCAGTCGGTTGCGTATTCGATCCCTGCGATTCGCGCGGTGAGCAATGGTCTGGTGGTTCGTCGGCAGGATCGGGCGGTGCTTGAACCCTATCTGGTGAATGGCGAGGTTGATCTGTCTGCGCTACTCGCGAATGGCAACAGGAAGGTCGGCGTTGTCGCCGAACGCAGCTACGGCGAGTTTCTCGACACTATCCTGCATCAAGCGCCCAGCGGCGCGCTGACTGCGCATTACGGCAATGATGCGCTGGCCAATCTGCTGTCGATGCAGCGTCTGGGCCGGTTGCAGGTGGTGCTGGGTTACTGGCCGGAAATCCGCTATCAGGCGAAGCAGGCGCAGATTGCCGAAGATGAGCTGGAGTTTTATCCGATCCAGGGCGCCGGAAAATATCTCTCAGGTTATATCGCCTGTTCCGACACCACGATGGGGCGTCAGGCCATCGGCGAGATCAACCAACTGCTACGCACCCTGCCCCACGAACATCTCAATCGGCTGTACGCCGCGTGGCTTGACCCCAAGCAACAGGCCGATTATCTGGAACAGGCACGGCTGTTCTTCGAACAGCAGGCCGCGCAGTAAACGGCGGACAAAAGAAACCCCGAGAAGTGGGGAGACGACTCGGGGTTAAACGTGGCCCGTAATAAAGACCCGTAGCAGCAAGCGACAAGCACCGGAGCACAATGCTTGATCCTGCTGTTACGAGGTCTGACTGACAGAGATGCAGGAAGTTTCCCACAAGAGACATTTCATTTTCAGAGCGCCGCACGCTTGTCCAGCGCCGCATTGCGCAAGGCCGCGATCACGCAGGGCTCCAGGCGCCCTTCGGCAATCAGGACGTCACGGTGCAAACCATCGACGACATCGGTCAACTGACGCTTGTCGGTCAGTTGTGCCTGATTGAATGGGCGTTCCACGACAATGGCGCCGCTGCTGTTCTTCAAGGTCACCAGGCATTCACCCTGGGCACCGCTTGGAGACAACGAAACCTGATACGGGCTCAGAGCCTCACCGAGCAATAGACTGATACTTTCCATCTCGATCTCCACTCAATAGTCCGAAAACATTGTGTCTGGGGCGTGTCCACAGTAAATGACCACCGGCCCGAGAAGAAAGTTCTGCATGCCGGTCGCAAGCACTGCAGCGTCACCGGTCTGTCAGAGCATGCACGGTGAAGATGACAGAAAAATAACCGTGCCCTTCAGACCCCGACAGGCTGCGAAGCAGCGATCAGGTAGCCGTCCAGCAAACCTCTCATCAGCACTGCCGAGACCGGCGTTTGCAAGCGCCCCAATAATCGCAACCGATGCTCGCGCAGCAACGGCTCGAGATCGCTCAGCAGACTCGGCGCGACCGCCCCCAGCAGGATCAGCGCACGGGCTTCACGCTGTACCGCCAGATGCTGAATCAGAGCCAGGCCATCGCCGCCCTTGAGTTGCGGATCGCAAATGGCAATATCGACCACGCCGCGGTGGCCCAGCGAACACAGGGCCGACGCCAGGGACGGTGCGGTCAGTACGTCATAGATGCCGATGGCATTGAGCATTTGATGCAATGCCATCAGCTGAAACGGATTGGGTTCAAGAATCAGAACTTTAAGCGAGCGCATGGGCGACCTCCGGAACGACAATCGCGGACTCTCACCGCAGTTGTCGCTCACTCTAGGGCAGCCGTCTTAAGCCTCCCATAGGAAAAGTAGCCGCGTCTTATAGGAAGTTTCCCATCTTCACTGCAGACATCGGCACCCGCTCTCCGTCCTACGCTGGGTGATGTCGGTCCAGCCGCCCAGCAGTCCACGCAACTGGCCGTCGGCACTGTAGAACGGCACGGTCCACTGATAGACCTCGCGCGGGCCATTCTTGAATTGCAGTTGGCGTTTACTGAAGCGCGACTTGCGTGTGCTCAGTTGCACGATGAACTCGTCGTGCAGCATCAGGGCGGTCGCTTCGGGCAACACATCGATCTCGATCAGCAAACGCCCCTGCACCTGATCCAGCCGAACCGAAAGAGCCTCCTCGTAGCTGCGGTTGCACATGATCAGTCGACCGTGCAGATCTCGGACAAACATCGGATCAGGCATGGAATCAATCAGCGCGCGCTGAAACGCCAGTTGATCGCCCAGCACCTTTTCCGCCTCGCTGCGCTGTTTGATCACCGCCGTCAGGCGCCGATTCCATACCAGCGACAACAGGCCGAAAACACCCAGCCCACCCATCACCCAGCAGCCCCATTCGATCATCCGCTGCCACACCGACGGTATGGGCGCCGGCGAAATACCCTCCAGCCATTTGAGGCGAATGGCGCGTAACTCGGCAGGGGGGAACGCCTCCAATGCCTTGTTGAGAATACTCAAAAGTTCCGGCATGCCCTTGCGTACCGCCAGATGATCAGCCTCCCATTTGCCTTCCACCAGTGCACCGACCTTGAGCAACCCCAACGGATAAAGCTGTGCACCGATCTCGTTTTCGATCGTCGCGTAGGCCTCGCCGCTCTCGACCAATGCCCGTGCTTCGGCGTAGGTTTTGACCGAGCGGATTTCGATTGAAGGGTAATCACGTCGGATCACGTCTTCCAGTGCATGCCTGGCGGGCAGCACCACCACTCGCTTGGCCAGTTGCTCCAGGGACTCCACCGAGGGTGCCCCGGCGCGCCCGACAAATACCCAGCCCGCGCCGCCGAATGCGTGACTGAAATCAAGAAACGCCTTGCGTTCGTCGCTTACGGCCAGCGTTGTGCTGATGTCCGCCGCCCCGCTCTCGAGGCGCTCAAGCATGTGATCCGTGGAAAACGACTCATGATGCACAAACTGCAACCCGGTCATCGCCGTGACGCGTTTGAGCACATCGTTGTTCAAGCCGCTCCACTGACCATGCTCATCCTGAAACAGATACAACGGGTACTGCACCGACGCGACCGTCACCGTGGGGTTATCGCGAATCCACTGGCGCTCATGTGCGTCCAGTTCGATGGGCTGAACGTTGAGGCCCACCGCATCATCGTGCAACGCCAATTGCGCGGCCACACTGCCGTGCATCACTCCCAGCAATCCGAACAAGCACAACCAGCCCAGTGCCGGTTTCAAACCTCTATAAAACAGCATTGCCACTTCCTTCGTGATCGACTCACCCGTCCTTCGAGGGTGAAAACCCGAGCAGTGTGGCAGCAGAAACAAAAAAGCCCGTCAGGAGACGGGCTTCAAAATGTGACAGCTTTGCAGGTTTAAAGCGGCTTGCCGCGGTTGCCATGCTGGCTGACAAAGGCCTGCACGGCTTTCAGCTCGTTTGGCAGAACGGTGCAGCGTTCGTTTCGCTCAAACAAATCAGAAAGGTGTGCAGGTAGTTCGAGCGCTTTTCCTACACCCGCTTTCTCTACCGCGTCCGGGAATTTCACCGGATGCGCCGTGCCCAGGATCACCATCGGGATGTCGAGGCTGCGACGGCATTCGCGTGCGGCCTTCACGCCAATGGCGGTGTGCGGGTCCAGCAGTTCGCCGGTCTGCGCATAGACTTCGGCGATGGTTTCGCAGGTTTGGGCATCGTCCACGGCCAGCGAATCGAACAGTTTGCGTGCTTCGGTCCAGCGCTCTTGCTCGACGCTGAAACCACCGCCCTGCTTGAACGAATCCATCAAACCGGCAATCGCTGCACCGTTGCGACCGTGCAGGTCGAACAGCAGGCGTTCGAAGTTCGACGACACCATGATGTCCATCGACGGCGACAACGTGGCGTGCAGGGTTTGCTTGACGTACTGATTGCCGCTCATGAAGCGGTGCAGGATGTCATTGCGGTTGGTGGCGACGATCAACTGATTGATCGGCAGGCCCATGTTGCGCGCCAGGTAACCGGCGAAGATGTCGCCGAAGTTGCCGGTCGGCACCGAGAACGATACCGAACGCGCAGGGCCACCCAACTGCAGGGCAGCGTGAAAGTAGTAAACGATCTGGGCCATGATCCGCGCCCAGTTGATCGAATTCACCGCCACCAGGCGCGTGCCCTTGAGGAAGCTCTGGTCGGCGAAACTGGCTTTGACCATTTCCTGGCAGTCATCGAAGTTGCCTTCGATGGCGATGTTATGAATGTTCTCACCGAAAATCGTGGTCATCTGGCGACGCTGCACTTCGGACACACGGTCGTGCGGGTGCAGGATGAAGATGTCGACATTTTCGCAGTGTTTGCAGCCTTCAATGGCGGCCGAACCGGTGTCACCGGAGGTGGCGCCGACGATGACTACACGCTCGCCGCGCTTTTCAAGCACGTAGTCGAGCAGACGACCGAGCAGTTGCAAGGCGAAGTCTTTGAACGCCAGGGTCGGGCCGTGGAACAGCTCCATGACCCATTCGTTGCCGTTGAGCTGACGCAGCGGCGCGACGGCGCTGTGCGAGAACACACCGTAGGTTTGTTCAAGAATCCTTTTGAAATCGGCGTCAGGAATGCTGCCGGTTACAAACGGGCGCATGACGCGAAAGGCCAGCTCGTGATACGGCAGGCCAGCCCAGGAAGCGATTTCTTCCTGGGTAAAACGTGGCAGGTTTTCCGGGACGTACAGACCACCGTCGGTGGCAAGACCAGCCAGCAGGACGTCTTCGAAATTCAGGGCCGGTGCCTGGCCGCGGGTACTGATGTAACGCATAAGGGCAAACCTTCGGTTTGGGCTACAAGCGGTGAGCTTCAAGCTACAAGTGAAAAGCGCCTCTGCTTTTACTTGCAGCTTGAAGTTTGAAGCTTGCTGCTGCTGTTAATTCAAGTGTTCGACGCGGATCCGCATAACCGGACCGTTGACGCCGGCCAGGGCTTCCAGGGCTGCGATCGCATCATTGATGCGCTGCTCGACCACGCGGTGGGTCAGCAGGATCATCGGCACCAGACCGTCCTGCTCTTCGACTTCCTTCTGCATGATCGACTCGATGTTGATGCCACGCTCCGACAGAATGCTCGCCACCTGAGCCAGTACGCCCGGGTGATCCTTGGCTTGTATGCGCAAGTAGTAAGCGCTTTCACAGGCTTCGATCGGCAGGATCGGATGGGCCGACAGCGAGTCTGGCTGGAAGGCCAGATGCGGGACGCGGTTCTCCGGGTCGCTGGTCATGGCGCGAACCACGTCCACCAGGTCGGCGATGACCGAAGAGGCCGTTGGCTCCATGCCGGCACCGGCGCCGTAGAACAAGGTCGAACCGGCAGCATCACCGTTGACCATCACCGCGTTCATCACGCCGTTGACGTTGGCGATCAGGCGATCGGCCGGGATCAGCGTCGGGTGTACGCGCAACTCGATGCCCGCAGCCGTACTGCGCGCCACGCCGAGGTGCTTGATGCGGTAGCCCAGTGCTTCGGCGTAGTTGACGTCAGCGGTGGTCAGCTTGGTAATGCCTTCGGTGTAAGCCTTGTCGAACTGCAGCGGAATGCCAAACGCAATGGAAGCCAGAATGGTCAGCTTGTGCGCGGCGTCGATGCCTTCGACGTCGAAGGTCGGATCGGCTTCGGCGTAACCCAGCGCCTGAGCTTCGGCCAATACGTCTTCAAACGTACGGCCCTTCTCGCGCATTTCGGTGAGGATGAAGTTGCCGGTGCCGTTGATGATCCCGGCCACCCAATTGATGCGGTTGGCGGACAGGCCTTCACGGATCGCCTTGATCACCGGAATGCCACCGGCCACCGCGGCTTCAAACGCCACGATCACGCCTTTCTCGCGTGCCCTGGCGAAAATTTCATTACCGTGAACGGCAATCAGTGCCTTGTTCGCGGTGACCACATGCTTGCCATTCTCGATGGCCTTGAGTACCAGCTCGCGGGCAACGGTATAGCCGCCCATCAGCTCTATGACGATGTCGATCTCAGGGTTCGTGGCCACTTCGAAGACATCGTTGGTAATCGCAATACCGGTCGTCTGGAACTGAGGCTTTGGCGTGCGCATGGCAATTTGTGCCACTTCGATCCCACGCCCGGCACGACGAGCAATTTCCTCGGCGTTGCGCTGAAGTACGTTGAAGGTACCGCCACCGACGGTCCCTAACCCACAGATGCCTACTTTGACCGGATTCACTGTGAACTCCCCATGAAACGGCCGACTCAGGGTCGGCCGGAAAACAACCGCGTGCTCGCGGCTCTCTATTAATGGCCCGGCGATGCGGCTACCGGACCATGATCGTCAAAGTCTGACCGTGACGATGCGAATTACTTCGCGCCCAGCGCCAGTTTGGCGACTTGTGGCGCAGGCTGATAGCCCGGAATGACTTGCCCATCGGCCAAAACGATGGCCGGTGTACCGTTCACGCCGATCGACTGACCGAGGGCGAACTGTCTGGAAACCGGGTTCGCGCACTTGGCGGCCTTGATTTCCTTGCCATCGACCATTTTGTCCATGGCCGCTTTCTTGTCTTTGGAGCACCACACGGCTTGCAGTTGCTCATCACCCGGCGAGCCCAGGCCCTGACGCGGGAACGCGACATAACGCACTTCGATGCCGCGCTTGTTCAGCTCGGGCACTTCGGCGTGCAGCTTGTGGCAGTAAGGGCAAGTGGTGTCAGTGAACACGGTGATGTGCGATTTGGTCTCGCCCACGGCCGGGTAAACCACGGTTTCAGCCACCGGAATGGCGTTGATCAGTTTGGAGATGCCCAGGCGCTCGGTCTTCTCGGTCAGGTTGACCGGTTTGCCGTCCTTGAGCTGAAACAGGTAGCCCTGAACGATGTACTGGCCATCGGCACTGGCGTACAGCACACGGCTGCCCTTGAGCTTGACTTCATACATGCCAGGCAGAGGGCTCGCGGAAATGCTGTCTACCGGAACATCGAGCTGGAGGTTTTCCAGGCTTTTACGAATGGCTTTGTCAGCCGCATCATCGGCGACGGCAAAGGTGCTGACCAACGCAATGGCGGCGGCGGCGAAAATCTGGGTCAGACGCATGAGAACTCCTGAGGGCGGACAAATGGAACGGTCAGAACGCCCGGGCCGGAACACCGGGTCATAACCGTCCATCGTGCAAACCGGCAAAGCCTAACACATAAGGTCACGGTGGCCGAATGCGCCTGTCGCCAGACGCACAGGCGGATGCAATTGCTTGCACATCGATTGTTTGTTCAGCCACGCGGGTGGTGTTTGGCATGCAGATCCTGCAACCGTGCCCGCGCCACATGAGTGTAGATCTGGGTGGTCGACAGATCACTGTGACCGAGCAACATCTGCACCACGCGCAAATCCGCGCCGTGGTTGAGCAGGTGCGTGGCGAACGCGTGCCGCAAGGTGTGCGGCGACAGCGATTTGCCGATCCCGGCGACCTTGGCCTGATGTTTGATCCGGTGCCAGAACGTCTGCCGGGTCATCTGCTCACCGCGCTGGCTGGGAAACAGCACATCGCTGGGGCGCCCGCCGAGCAGTTCTGCACGCCCGTCACGCATATAGCGCTCGACCCAGACAATCGCCTCCTCGCCCATCGGCACCAGCCGCTCTTTGCTGCCCTTGCCCATCACCCTTAATACGCCTTGGCGCAAGTTGACCTGCTCCAGGGTCAGGCTGATCAGCTCGGTTACCCGCAGGCCGCAGGCATACAGGACTTCCAGCATGGCGCGGTCACGCTGACCGATGGCTTCGCTCAGATCCGGTGCTTTGAGCAATGCCTCAACGTCGGCCTCCGACAAGGATTTGGGCAGCGGCCTGCCGAGTTGCGGCATGTCGACGCGCAATGTCGGATCGACTGTGATCAGCTTTTCGCGCAGCAGATAACGATAAAACCCACGTACGCCGGAGAGAAATCTCGCAGTGGATCGCGGTTTGTAGTTTTGCTCCAGACGCCAGGCGAGATGATCGAGGATCAACTCACGGCCGGCGTTGATCAGCTCCAGGTTTTTCTCCTGCAACCAGCCATTGAACAGCGCAAGGTCGCTACGATAGGCGCCACGGGTGTTGTCGGACAGGCCCTTCTCCAGCCACAAGGCGTCGAGGAATTGGTCAATCAGTGGATGGTCGATGGCAGGCATGGGCGCTCAAGGCACACAGTTCAACGACTGCGCGCAAATGTAGAGTGAACGGTAGGAATGGGCGCTAGTCTTTCATAGCCCGCAATTTCAAGGAACAGGGAGCATCAATGAACGAGCAGCAAATTCTATTGGCATTTGGCGGGATAGGCGCAGCGGCGCTAGGTTGCCAATGGCTGGCGTGGCGCCTGAAGCTGCCGGCGATTCTGTTTCTGTTGCTGACCGGCATTCTGGTCGGCCCGGTATTGGGGTGGCTCGATCCGCAAGAAATGTTCGGGCCGCTGCTGATGCCACTGGTATCGCTGGCCGTGGCGCTGATCCTGTTCGAGGGCAGCCTGACGCTGCACCTGTCGGAATGGAAGGAAATCGGCAGCGTCGTCCATCGACTGGTGACTCTCGGCGCCCTCTCGACATGGATTGTCATTGCGCTCGCCACTCACTTTTTGCTCGGCTTCGACTGGATGCTGGCGATCCTCTTCGGCAGCCTGACGCTGGTCACGGGCCCCACGGTGATTGTGCCAATGCTGCGAGTGGTGCGGCCCAAAGCCTCGATCGCCAACATTCTGCGCTGGGAAGGCATCGTCATTGATCCGATCGGCGCCCTCCTCGCCGTGGTGGTCTACAGCTTCATCATTGCCAGTGCCGAAGGCCATGGCCTCAAGCAGAGCCTGTTCACCTTTGGCGGGGTGATTGCCTGCGGCGCGGCGTTCGGGGTTGCCGGAGGCTGGTTGCTCGGCACGGTCATTCGGCGGCAATGGCTGCCGGAGTACCTGCACAACCTCGCTTCGCTGGCGGCGGTGCTGGGAATTTTCATTGTCTCCAACGAGGTGATGCATGAGTCCGGCCTGCTGGCGGTGACATTAATGGGCATGTGGCTGGCCAACATGAAAGGCGTGGATGTACGGCACATCCTGCACTTCAAGGAAAACCTCAGCGTGTTGCTGATTTCCGGGCTGTTCATTCTGCTCGCCGCAAGGCTGGACTTGAACGCCTTGATCGGGCTCGGGCCGCTGGTGCTGATCCTGCTGCTGGTCATCCAGTTGATCGCCCGACCTTTGAACGTTGTGCTGAGCACCGTGGGATCTAGCCTGAACTGGCGTGAGCGGGCATTGCTGTGCTGGATCGCCCCACGCGGGATTGTCGCGGCGGCAGTGTCGGCGATTTTCGCGATTCGCCTGGATGAAGCCGGGCATGAAGGTGCACTGTTGCTGGTGCCACTGACCTTCGCGGTGATCATCGGCACCGTCGTGCTGCAAAGCGCAACGGCGCGACCGTTGGCGCGTTTGCTCAACGTCGCAGAGCCGGCACCCAGTGGTTTCCTGATCGTCGGCGCCAATGGGCCGGCCCGGGCGTTGGGCAAGTCGTTGCAACAATTGGGCAGCCGAGTGTTGCTGACCGATTCAAGCTGGGAAAACATCCGTGCCGCGCGCATGGAGGGTTTGCCGACGTACTTCGGTAATCCGGCTTCGCAGCATGCCGATGCGCATCTGGATCTGGTTGGCCTGGGGCATTTGCTGGCACTGTCGCCGTCGGGCGAACTCAACACGCTGGCAGCCATGCGCTTTCGCCATGACTTCGGGCATCAGCGCCTGTTTGGCCTGGCCAGCGGTCAGGAAAGCCGTCGCAGCGACAAGCATCGCGCCAGTCTTGAGCATCGCGGCAATCAACTGGGCAGCGAGGCACTGACCTACGCCAAACTGGCCGGCCAGATGGGTCAGGGGGCCGAGCTGTATAGCACCACGCTGACGGATGGCTTTGGCTGGGAGGATTACCGTGCGCTGCATGGCAAGCGCGCCACGCTGTTGTTCATGCGCGATGACAGCGGATGGGTGCATGTGGTGACGCCAGAGACCGCTTTGAAGCCGGGATCGGGGTGGACGCTGCTGGCGTTGATCCAGCCTTTAACCAGCGGCGCCTGACCTGACGCATTCGCGAGCAAGCCCGCTCCCACAAGAAACCTCGATCCAGTTCAAGCCTGCCCCCACAGGAGACCTCGATCCAGTGAGGGAGCGGGCTTGCTCGCGAATGGCGCGGCTCGGAAGTGGATCAGGCCGCAAACCCCGGCAGCACCGGCACCGGTCGTTTGTCATCATCGATGGCGACAAAGCTGAACTGCCCATGGATAGCCTTCTCGCGCCCGTCACAACTCATGCTTTCCACAAACACTTCCACCTCGACCTTGAGGCTGGTGTTACCGACCTTGATTACTCGCCCCACCAGTTCGACGATGGAACCGGCCGGGATTGCATGATTGAAGTCGATGCGGTCAGTAGACACCGTCACCAGCGGCAAACGGCAAAAACGCGTGGCGGTGATGAACGACACCTCGTCCATCCACGCCAGCGCGGTGCCGCCGAACAGGGTGTTGTGGTGGTTGGTGGTCGGCGGGAACACGGCTTTGGTTACACGGGTCACCGAGAGCTCGGTACGGCGTTCGATTTCCTGGTCACGGGGGGTCATGGTTATGGCCTGAAATAAAAATGCTGTGGATAAATTGCAGACAACAAAAAAGCAGCCCGTAGGCTGCTTTTTTCTGCATCGGAAGCTGGACTTAAGCCAGTTTTTCCTTGATGCGAGCTGCTTTACCCGACAGGTCGCGCAGGTAGTACAGCTTGGCTTTACGTACGTCACCGCGACGTTTAACAGCCATGCTGTCGATCTGCGGGGAGTAGGTCTGGAAAGTACGTTCTACGCCAACACCGTTGGAGATTTTACGTACGGTGAACGCACTGTTCACGCCGCGGTTACGCTTGGCGATTACAACGCCTTCGAACGCTTGCAGACGGGAACGATCGCCTTCCTTCACTTTCACCTGAACGACAATGGTGTCGCCTGGGGCAAAGGTAGGGATTTCTTTGGTCATCTGCTCTGCTTCGAGTGCAAGGATGATTTTGTTGGTCATGCTGTGCTCCTAAGGTAAATCAACTGATCTACCATCGATACGTTGTTAACTATCGTCCCGCTCGCGGATGTATTCCTCGAGCAGCTTCTTCTCTTCTCCAGAAAGCGAGCGGCTTTCCAGAAGATCGGCGCGTCGTTCATAGGTCCTACCAAGGGACTGCTGTAAACGCCAACGCCGGATATGCGCGTGATTGCCACTCAGCAACACGTCGGGAACACGCTGATCCGCATACACCTCAGGTCGGGTGTAGTGCGGGCAATCCAGCAGACCATCCGTAAAGGAATCTTCCTCAGCGGAATCCGCATGCCCTAAAGCTCCAGGCAGCAGTCGTGTAACCGCATCGATCAGGACCATGGCCGGCAGCTCACCGCCAGACAGTACATAGTCGCCAATCGACCACTCTTCATCGACATGAGCCTCAATAAAGCGCTCGTCAATGCCTTCGTAGCGGCCGGCAATCAGGATCAATGCATCCGATTGTGCCAACTCGCGTACCGCCGACTGAGTCAGTTGACGGCCTTGGGGGGACAGGTAAATCACCTTCGCCGCCTCCCCGGCTGCTGCCTTGGCCTGAACCAGAGCATCCTCCAGGGGCTTGATCTTCATCACCATGCCCGGACCACCGCCAAACGGGCGATCGTCCACAGTGTGATGCCGATCCGTCGTGTAATCCCGCGGATTCCAACAGGTCAGCTGCAAGAGCCCCTGTTTGACCGCTCGACTGGTGATGCCATAGTCGCCGATGGCGGAAAACATTTCGGGAAACAAACTGATCACTTCTACGCGCAAGTTAGCCACGCTTAGAAGTCCGCGTCCCAATCCACCTTCATCTCACCCGCGGCGAGGTCGACTGCCAACACGCATTGCTCCGTATAGGGCAACAGGCGTTCGCGATCATCCAGGCTGCCAGCGCAAGGCTTGACTACCATTACATCATTGGCGCCGGTTTCCAGAAGATGATCGATTTTCCCGAGCAATTGCCCCAGTTGATCGATGACCTTCAGACCTTCCAGCTGGTACCAGTAGTACTCGCCTTCGGTCAATTCAGCGAACAGGTTGCGCGGCACGCAGATCTCGTAACCGGCCAGAAGACGAGCTTCTTCACGATCATCAAGACCCTTGAGCTTTGCGACCAGGAACTTGTCGCTCCCGCGTCCACTGACCAGCTCGACCTGTTTGACATTGCCTTCGCGCTTGAGCGTCCAGGTTTTGTACTGCAACAGGTTTTCAGTCGGATCAGTAAAGGAATAAACCTTCACTTCGCCGCGAACGCCGTGAACAGAATAAATTTTGCCAATAACGATCAAATCATCGGCAACAGCAGGCGTCGCGTTCATATTGCTCAGGCCGCAGCCTTGGCAGATTCCTTCAACAACTGAGCAACGCGCTCAGAAGGTTGTGCACCAACGCTCAGCCAGTAGGCTACGCGCTCTTGGTTCACGGACAGACGAGTTTCCTGACCACGGGCAACAGGGTTGAAGAAACCAACCTGTTCTTTGTGGGAACCGTCACGCGGGTTGCGGGAGTCGGTTACGGTCAGGTGGTAAAACGGGCGCTTTTTGGAGCCGCCAAGGGCAAGACGGATTGTTAGCATGTGAACATCGTTCCTGTAGTCGGTGCTGCAAATCTAAATGCACAGCGGGCATGGGTGCCCGAAAGGCCGCATATTCTAAGGAATATCCGGACTTTTGCAAATGACTTTTTCCGGCGCCTATGGCATGCCGTGCAGATTTGCATATAGAGCCGTCGATGAAAACGGCCAGTCAGCTCCCGCCGAGTGCGGGTTTGCTGTTGATCCCGCATCCTTGCGGGGCCTGCGCCGGTGCGACGACCGGCGAGTTATTTACATTTTCGGCATACCGCCGCCGGGCAACATACCGCCCATGCCGCGCATCATTTTCGCCATTCCGCCTTTGGCGGTGAATTTCTTCATCATCTTCTGCATCTGCTTGTGCTGCTTGATCAAGCGACCAATGTCCTGCACCTGAGTGCCCGACCCCATGGCGATCCGGCGCTTGCGCGAGCCGCTGATCAACTCAGGGTCACGGCGCTCGGCCGGGGTCATGGAGCTGATGATGGCTTCCATCTGTTTGAATTGCTTCTCTGCGGCATTCTGGGCATTGCCCATCTGAGACAGGTTTACGCCGCCGATGCTCGGCAGTTTGTCCATGAGGCCGCCCAGGCCGCCCATGTTCTTCATCTGTTGCAACTGATCACGGAAGTCTTCGAGGTCGAAGCCCTTGCCCTTCTTCAGTTTCTTGGCCAGTTTGTCGGCCTTTTCCTTGTCGAGGGTCTGCTCGGCCTGTTCGATCAGGCTGAGCACATCACCCATACCGAGGATCCGCGAAGCAATACGCTCGGGATGGAACGGCTCGAGCGCTTCGCTCTTCTCGCCCATACCGATGAACTTGATCGGTTTGCCGGTGATCGCTCGCACCGACAGGGCGGCACCGCCACGCGCGTCGCCGTCGACCTTGGTCAGGATCACACCGGTCAGCGGCAGCGCATCACCGAAGGCCTTGGCCGTGTTGGCCGCGTCCTGGCCGGTCATGGCGTCGACCACGAACAGGGTTTCGACCGGGTTGATCGCGGCGTGCAGCGCCTTGATCTCGCCCATCATCTCTTCGTCGATGTGCAGACGACCGGCGGTATCGACGATGACCACGTCGATGAATTTCAGTTTTGCTTCTTTAATAGCCGCGTTGGCGATGTCGACCGGCTTCTGGCTCAGGTCGGACGGGAAGAACGTCACGCCGATGTCGTTGGCCAGGGTTTCCAGCTGTTTAATGGCCGCAGGGCGATAAACGTCCGCCGACACGACCATGACCGACTTCTTTTTGCGCTCTTTGAGCAAGCGCGCCAGTTTGCCGACGGTGGTGGTTTTACCGGCACCCTGCAGGCCGGCCATCAGCACGACGGCTGGCGGTACGGCGCTGAGGTTCAAGTCCTCGTTCGCCGCGCCCATCAGGCTTTCGAGTTCAGCCTGGACGATCTTCACGAATGCCTGGCCCGGCGTCAGGCTGCGCGACACCTCGGTGCCGACAGCGCGCTCCTTGACCGAATTGACGAAGTCCTTGACCACCGGCAGGGCGACGTCGGCTTCGAGCAACGCCATGCGCACTTCACGCAGGGTGTCTTTGATATTGTCTTCGGTCAGCTTCGCCTTGCCGGTGACATGGCGCAGCGTCTGCGAGAGACGGTCGGTTAAGTTTTCAAACATTGCGCGATCCTTTCAGGCCCTGTGTAGACCGGGATAATGGCGGCCCAGACCGGAATCAACATGTGCTCGGCGAGCCTGCGGCGTGGGCAGGTCGCGGATTATAGCGAAGACTGCGTCTGGCGGACACCTCGCTGTCAGCTTCCTGAGTCTTTCGTGCCATGGCGGTTCTATGCCAAACTCAGCCCCTTTCGGGCTTACCGATCAGGATTTATGCTCCCCTTGTCACCCAGTTTGCTGACCACCCTCGCCGCCGCCCTTATATATGCCGCTGCGACCCTTTATCAGAGCACCCGTCTGGCCACCGGCGCCAAGGCGAACAAGCGCCTGCTGGTTACGCTCGGCGTTTTCGCCGTGCTGGCCCATAGCGCCAGCCTGCTCACGCACCTGCTGACCCCGATCGGCCTGGGCCTGGACTTTTTCAGCGCCTCCAGCCTGATCGCAGCGGCGGTGATCGCCCTGACCCTGATTGCCTGTTCGCGAATCCCGGTGGAGAACCTGCTGGTCCTGCTGTTCCCGCTGGGTGCGGTCACGGTGTTGCTGGCGCAGTTCGCGCCGGCCGGCACCGTGCAGATCATTGATGAAGAGCCGGGCATTCTCGCCCACATCCTGCTGTCGATCCTCGCCTACGGCATGTTCACCATCGCGGTATTCCAGTCCTTGCTGGTGCTGGTGCAAGACCACCAACTCAAGCACAAGCATCCCTCCGGCCTGATCAAGAACTTCCCGCCACTGCAAACCATGGAAAGCCTGCTGTTCGGTTTCCTTTGGGCCGGCTGGACGTTGCTCTCGCTGTCGTTGATCTCCGGCTGGCTGTTCGTCGAGAACCTGTTCGCCCAGCATCTGGTTCACAAAACGCTGCTGGCGTGTCTGGCCTGGGTGGTGTTCAGCGTGCTGTTGTGGGGCCGCAACCGTCTCGGCTGGCGCGGACACAAAGCGATTCGCTGGACGCTCGCCGGTTTCTGTCTGCTGATGTTGGCGTATTTCGGCAGCAAACTGGTTCGTGAATACATCCTGCATATCTGACGGGCGGCATAAATGGACGGTTTGCCCATAGGGCCGATGCTCGCGGTATTTGTCCTGCTGATTTTATGGTCGGGGCTGTTTACCGCCGTCGAAATCGCGCAGCAACACCTGCTCGCACAACGCACCGCCTCACGCGCCAGTGATAAACCGCTGGCGAAGCTGAGCTTCCCGCTCGACAGCCTGATTCTGTGCAACACCCTCTGCCGTGCGCTCGCGGTCGTGATCGCGACGTTGCTGGCGATTTTCCTCTGTGAAGAAAACGGCCCTTGGGCGGCATGCCTCGGTGCGGGCGCCATCTTGCTGGTCTTCGCCGATTACTTCCCACGCACCCTCGCCCGGCGTTATCCGGAAGCCGTGCTGACCCTCGGCAACACGCTATTGGCCGTGCCGCTGAAAATTGTTTATCCGTTTGCCTGGCTTTTCAGTCGCATCAGCCATTTGCTCCTGAGTCCGTTCGTGCGCAAAACCCAAATGGTTCAGCAGAGTGACGACGACGCGCAGGCTGATCGTCATGACGATCCCGAACATCCGGCCCGCACGCACCCGACGTCGGGTATCCACGCGCTGGACAACATCACGGTCAATGACATTCTGGTGCCACGCAGTGACGTCGACGGTATCAACCTCGACGATCCGATCGAACAGATCATCGAACAACTGCGCCACAACAAACGCACACGTCTGCCGGTGTTCCACAGCGACATCAATCAGGTCGAAGCGGTGCTCAACACGCGGCAGATCAGCCACCTGCTGAATAACCACAGTCTGACCCGCGAAGCCCTGCTGGCGGCCAGTTACGAGCCGTACTTCGTGCCGGAAAGCACGCCTCTGCAACTGCAATTGCTCAATTTCCACAAGCAGCAACGTCGCCTCGGCATGGTGGTGGACGAGTACGGCGAAGTGCTCGGCATCGTCACCCTGGAAGACATTCTTGAAGAGATCGTCGGCGAATTCGAAAGCGAGCACAGCCTCGACAATCCGCATATTCACCCGCAGGCCGATGGCCGCATGGTGATCGACGGCACGGCCTCCATCCGGGAACTCAACAAATGCCTGGGCTGGCATTTGCCCAGCGATGGCCCGAAAACCCTCAACGGCCTGGTGACCGAGGCGCTGGAAACCATTCCCGAGAGCGCGGTTTGCCTGAAGATCGGGCGCTATCGACTGGAAATTCTCGAGACTGAAGAGAACCGGGTGAGCAAGGTGTTGATCTGGCACACCACGTCTACCCCTGCGCTTTTGCTGCCCCGATAACAGATCAAAAAATCACCGCTGCGAGAGTGCCTTTCACGCGTTTTTTACGCTTGTTCAATCGTTAGCCCCCTTCCTATAATCGAGGCGCTTACCCAAGCGCCGACGATCCAAGTGCTTACCCGGCACTGCTCAGGTCTCGACCTTTTGCGCATCACCCCGGCGACTGTTCTTACCTGAAACAGCGCTCGCGCCTCATCCCACATCCCTGGGTGCTCGACCCTAATAATTCGCTCCACCGGAGCTCATGACTGTCAGGGATCACCGCATGACAACCCGTACCGCTTACAGCGACACCGCGCCTGCCCAACCGACCAACTCCGCCACCCGCGTGGCGACGGCGAGTTTCATCGGCACCGCCATCGAGTTCTACGACTTCTACGTTTACGCCACGGCTGCCGCACTGGTGATCGGGCCGGTGTTCTTTCCGCAGACCTCCGGCACGGCACAGATGTTGTCAGCCTTCCTCACCTTCGGCATCGCTTTCCTCGCCCGACCGCTGGGTTCTGCGTTGTTTGGCCACTTCGGTGACCGCATCGGGCGTAAATCGACACTGGTCGCTTCGCTGCTGCTGATGGGTGTTTGTACGACGCTGATCGGCGTGCTGCCGGGTTACGACAGCATCGGGGCCTGGGCGCCCATTCTGCTGTGTGTGCTGCGTTTCGGTCAGGGTCTTGGACTGGGCGGCGAGTGGGGTGGTGCCGCCCTGCTGGCCACGGAAAACGCACCGAAAGGCAAGCGCGCGTGGTTCGGCATGTTCCCGCAACTTGGCCCTTCCATTGGTTTTCTCGCCGCCAACGGCTTGTTCCTCACGCTGGCCATGGCCCTCAGCGACGAGCAATTCAGCCGTTGGGGCTGGCGCATTCCGTTCCTGCTCAGCGCCCTGCTGGTGATGGTTGGCCTGTATGTGCGCCTGAAACTCCATGAAACCCCGGTATTCGCCAACGCCATCGCCCGCCAGGAACGGGTGAAAATGCCGCTGGTCGAGCTGTTCAGCCAGTATTGGGTGCCAACGCTGCTGGGGGCGATGGCGATGGTGGTTTGCTATGCGCTGTTCTACATCTCGACGGTGTTTTCCCTGAGCTACGGCGTATCCACACTGGGCTACAGCCGCGAAACGTTCCTTGGACTGCTGTGTTTTGCCGTGCTGTTCATGGCCGCCGCCACACCGTTATCGGCCTGGGCCAGTGACCGTTACGGACGCAAACCGGTGCTGATCATCGGCGGCGTACTGGCCATTGCGTCCGGGTTTCTGATGGAGCCGTTGCTGACTCAGGGGTCGACCTGGGGCGTGGCGCTGTTTCTGTGCATCGAGTTGTTCTTGATGGGCGTAACGTTCGCGCCGATGGGGGCGTTGTTGCCGGAGCTGTTTCCGACTCATGTGCGCTATACCGGCGCGTCGGCAGCGTACAACCTGGGCGGCATTGTCGGGGCCTCGGCGGCGCCGTTCTTTGCGCAGAAACTGGTGGCGATGGGTGGTTTGAGCTATGTCGGCGGGTATGTGTCGGGCGCGGCAGTGCTGAGTTTGATTGCGGTGCTGTGCCTGAAGGAAACGAGGAATAACGATCTGAATCAGGTTGCCTGACCGAAGATCAAAAGCTTCGCGAGCAAGCCCGCTCCCACAGGGTTCTCTGTTGATCACACATTTTGTGTACAACCAAAAAGACTGTGGGAGCGGGCTTGCTCGCGAATAACGCGCCTCGGTTTACAGCTCGACGACAACCGCCTGAGCAGCACGGGTCGCTTTGGCACGCGCCGCTTCAATCGACTCATCCCGCGCCAGCGCCACGCCCATGCGGCGCTGACCATTGACTTCGGGCTTGCCAAACAGACGCAGCGCTGTGTCCGGCTCGCTCAACGCAGCGCCCAGGTTGGCGAACGCGGTTTGAGTCGACTGACCTTCCACCAGAATCACCGCCGAAGCCGATGGCCCGAACTGACGGATCAGCGGTACGGGCAGACCCAAAATCGCCCGCGCGTGCAGGGCGAATTGCGAGAGATCCTGAGAAATCAAGGTCACCAGACCGGTGTCATGCGGACGCGGCGAGACTTCGCTGAACCACACCTGATCACCTTTGATGAACAACTCAACGCCAAACAGACCACGGCCACCCAGTGCCTCGGTTACCGCTTTGGCAACACGCTCGGATTCTGCCAGGGCAATCGGGCTCATGGCTTGTGGCTGCCACGACTCCTGATAGTCGCCCTTCTCCTGACGGTGACCGACCGGCGCACAGAACGTGGTGCCGCCGATGTGGCGCACGGTCAACAAGGTGATTTCGTAGTCGAAATCGATGAAGCCTTCGATGATCACCCGACCTTTGCCGGCACGACCGCCCTCTTGCGCGTAGTCCCAGGCTTTCTGCACGTCATCGTGGCTGCGCAGCAGGCTCTGGCCCTTGCCCGACGAACTCATCACCGGTTTGACGACGCATGGGAAACCCAAATCCTCAACGGCTTTGCTGTAGTCCTCGAAGGTGTCGGCGAAGTGGTACGGCGAGGTCGGCAGATCCAGCTCTTCAGCGGCCAGACGACGAATGCCCTCGCGGTTCATGGTCAGTTGCGCAGCGCGCGCGGTCGGGATCACGGTGAAGCCTTCGGCTTCCAGTTCGACCAGGGTGGCGGTGGCGATGGCTTCGATTTCCGGCACGATGAAGTGCGGCTTCTCGGCTTCGATCACGGCACGCAGAGCGGCGCCGTCGAGCATGTTGATCACGTGGCTGCGATGAGCGACTTGCATGGCCGGCGCGTTGGCGTAGCGGTCGACGGCAATCACTTCAACGCCTAGGCGTTGCAGTTCGATCACCACTTCCTTGCCCAACTCACCACAGCCACACAGCAATACGCGGGTCGCGGTTGGCGACAATGGAGTTCCGATACGGGTCATCTCAGGTCCTCAAAGAAGCGGATCATCGAGGAAAGCAACGCCAGGCGCACTTTCCATGGGGAGAAAGCGCGGCATTTTACATGAACCCGCGGGTTTGGCTTTAGCTGGCGACGGCCTGCTTGCGATCGCGCCAGGCCATGATCAGCCAGACGGCCGTCACGCCAGCAAACTTCGAAGCCAGAGCGGTGATGATCACGGGCGGTGTCAAGGCATCGATCATGCCGAAGAAAATGAAGGTATCGAGGGGAATGCTCAGCGCCGAACTGATCCACAAACGGTCGCGCAACGGCCGCTTGGTGATGCTGAACACCAGCCAGTCGATGCACTCGGAGACCCCGAACGCGACAGCGCTGGCCAATGCGATGGACGGATCGGACGTCACGTAGGACAACACCAGCGCCGCCAACATCGCCACGATCGCGCCATGGCCGAAGCGGGTTTGCACCATGTCACGCAACACGAACACCAAGCCACCCCAAGCCGACCAGATGACGTCCAGGTGCGGCGCGGTGGAGAAGGCGAAGTTGATCAGCACGACGCTGCTGATGTAGGCGATGAGGAAAATCATGGGGGCGACCTGATAAATTGGCGCACAGGTTACTTCAGGGATTGTTTTGGGCCAATAAGAAGTCGTGGCGTTGCCGGCCGCTTCGCGAGCAAGCCCGCTCCCACACTGGGTCTACAGTGAACACAGATTTTGTGTATGCAATAGATCCATACAAACGGGCTTGCTCGCAAAGGCGCCCTGTCAGACGCCGGATTTCCCAGGGATCATCCACACCAGCCCACTCGCCTTCGCCCGCTCATGACACAACCCCAGCACAACACGGCGCTCGTCGTTGCTCATCCGGCTCCAGCGCGTAATCTCCTCGACCGTGCGCTGACACCCGGTGCAAACATCATCCTCATCCAGCGCACAAATACTCACGCAGGGCGAGGCGACGGGTCTTTCAGGCGTATTCATTCTTCCTGCTCAACCAGATCACGGGCATAGCGCTGCGCGTTATGCACATAGTGCGCGGCGCTGGCTTCGAGCATTTTCTTCTGCGGCTCGGTCAGCTCACGCACGACCTTGCCCGGCGAGCCCATTACCAGCGAACCGTCAGGGATTTCCTTGCCTTCGCCGATCAGCGAATTGGCGCCGATGATGCAGTTCTTGCCGATCTTCGCGCCGTTCAAAATCACCGCATTGATACCGATCAGGCTGTAATCGCCGACGGTGCAGCCATGGAGCATGGCGTTGTGGCCGATGGTCACGCCGGTGCCGATGGTCAGCGGATAGCCCATGTCGGTGTGCATCACCGTGCCGTCCTGGACGTTGCTGTTCTTGCCGATCAGGATCAGTTCGTTATCACCGCGCAGTACAGCGTTGAACCAGACGTTGGCGCCCTCTTCGAGTTTGACCTTGCCCACCAGCACGGCATTGGGGGCGACCCAGCTCTGTGGATGGGTTTGGACACGGGCGTCGCCCAAGCGGTATTTCATCTTGTTGTCCTCAGGGCTCACGGTGAGCGGCCATTGCTGCGATGGCTTCAGGTGTTGATGAAGCTTTTAGGCGGCTGATGCAGGCTGATCTTCGCGTCATAGAGCAGATTGATCAACTCGACGATCATGATTGCCGTCAGCCCCCAGATTTTGTATTCACCAAATCGATAACTCGGCACGTACCAACTGCGGCCCTGGTAGTCGATGCGGTGGGTGTGTTCGCGTGGGTCTTTACGGAAGAATTCCAGCGGCACGCTGAAGACGGCGGCGATCTCGGCGTCGTTGGCCAGATACTCGACAAAATCAGGAATCACACCGACATACGGCGTGACCTTGATGCCGTGCAGAGAAATCAACGGGCTGAGCGGGCCGATGACTTCGACCAGGCCCGGCGGCAGGCCGATCTCCTCTTCGGCTTCGCGCAGGGCGGTGAAGATCAGATCAGGGTCTTCGGGGTCGCGGCGCCCGCCGGGAAAGGCGACTTCGCCGCCGTGGGTCGAGAGGCCGCTGGCGCGCAGGGTCAGGATCAGTTCCGGTTCGTCACTGCGGGTGATCGGCACCAGAACGGCGGCCTCGGGAAAACGCGAGTCGGTCTCCAGCGTGCGCGGTGTGTGGTTGCTTACCCGATGCAGTAGCTCGTCCAGCATAAGAGTTCTCGATCTGTGCCTTGCCCCGCATCATGCACCAATCAATGCGAGCGCCCAAGCCCCCGACTCTTGCTGTGTCGCGAAACGACAACTTGCCGACCGGCACCGCTGCACGCCAAGATAGGCGCAGCATTCAGGAACCTCAGCATGAAATTTTGCAGCCAATGCGGTAACCCGGTGACCCAGCGCATTCCCGAAGGCGATTCGCGGCTGCGATTTGTCTGTGATAGCTGTCAGACCATTCACTATCAGAACCCCAATATCGTCGCTGGATGCGTCGCGACCTGGGACACCCAAGTGCTGCTCTGCCGCCGCGCCATCGAGCCGCGCCTCGGCTACTGGACATTGCCTGCCGGCTTCATGGAAAACGGCGAAACCCTCGAACAGGCCGCGACCCGCGAAACCGCCGAGGAAGCCTGCGCCCGGCTGCGTAACCTGAGCATCTATACGCTGATCGATGTCCCGCACATCAGCCAGGTGCATGTGTTCTTTCGCGCAGAACTGGTCGACCTGGACTTTGCCGCCGGTCCCGAGAGCCTTGAAGTGCGACTATTCGACGAAGCCGACATTCCATGGGACGAGCTGGCTTTCCGCACAGTGGGCCGTACCTTAGAATGCTTCTTCGCTGATCGGCGTGCCGAGACCTACCCGGTTCGCTCGGAATCGATCCCGCCGCTCGCTCAGCCGGTCATCACATAAAAGCATCTATGAATATCTGCATCACTCCCTGGGGAATCGTTTCAATGCGCTGGTTGCTTGCCCTGTTCTGCCTGTCGTTCGTCACGGTCTCGCAAGCGTCATTCGTGACCACCGTATCGCCGTCCAATACCCCTCTGATCGAAAAAGTGCTGGTGCTCAAATCGGCTCATCAGTTGCAGTTGATCGCCGACGGCAAGCCACTCAAGACCTACCGGGTTTCCCTGGGCAAGGGCGCGAAAAAAGGTCCGAAACTGTTTGAAGGCGATAAACGCACACCGGAAGGTTTCTATTGGATCGATTGGCGAAAGGTCAGCGACCGATTCAACCTGGCGATGCACATTTCCTACCCGAACATCAGCGATTCGGCGCGTGCCCGACGGGAAGGCGTCGCCCCCGGCGGCATGATCATGATCCACGGCACACCCGACACCGAGGACACCCCCGAGGATCTGTTCCACACGCTGGACTGGACCGACGGCTGCATCGCCATGCGCAACATGGACATGCGCGAAGTCTGGGGCCTGGTGCCGGACGGCACGATGATCGAGATCCGCCCGTAACGACCCACCACTGGCCACCTGCAAAAAAATAAATCAGAGGATCGCCGCCTGCGACAGCGCCTACAGGGTTGATACCACTTTCAACGACAGGAGCGGCCGCAGACGGCGATCTTTTGCTTTTTACAGCCCACCTCTAATACCACTTAAGACACCCCTCTCCACAACCTGCCATTTCATTGGGCAAACCGCCATTTTCCTGCGTTGACATGGTATTCAAGTGGTATTAATTTGCGCCCAGCAAGCGAGCCACAACAATCCTATACTCGCGCCGGAAATGACCTCAATGAACGACCTCCACGCCCTACGTCCCGATGACTCTCAGCCGACGCCGCTGTACCTGCAACTGGCGCGCAATCTGGAAGCTGCGATTCATGCCGGGCAGTGGAAAGCCGAACAGGCGATGCCGTCCGAGCGCAATCTCAGCGAACAGTTGGGCATCTCCCGCGTGACTGCACGCAAGGCGCTGGAAGTGTTGCTCGATCAAGGTCTGATCCGTCGCTTGCAAGGCTCCGGCACCTTCATCACCCCGCGCCTGGAACAACCCCTCTCACGTCTGTCGGGCTTCAGCGAGATGCTGCGCCTCAAGGGCTTCGTGCCCAGTTCGCAATGGCTGGAGCGGGACATCACCCTGCCGACCCACGAAGAACTGATCCGCCTGAGCCTGTCGCCGAACGACAAAGTCGCGCGCATGAAACGCCTGCGCAAAGCCGACGACACCGTGATGGCCATCGAAATGAGCACCCTGCCCGCCGCGATCATGCCCAAGCCACAATTGGTCGGTGATTCGCTCTACGAATACCTCGACGGCATCGGCAAACCGATCGTGCGCGCCTTGCAACACATCCAGGCCATCAACGCCTCGGACGAGTTCGCCGCACTGGTCGGCATCGCCCCCGGCACCGCCATGTTGCTGATGACCCGGGTCGGCTATCTGGAAGACAACACGCCGATCGAAGTCACCGACACCTATTGCCGCAACGACTACTACGACTTTGTTGCAGAGCTGCGCCGTTAAACGGGCGCAGACGTCAAACAGCGAGAACCGAAATGTCCGAAGACAACATCCTCACCGCCCACGGCTGGGTTCGCGGCCGGCTGATCCACGAACACGGCAAAATCGTGTCGATCGAAGGCGTGCCCTGCGATCCGGCCGATAATGACCTGCCTTATCTGCTCCCGGGCTTCATCGACCTGCACGTTCACGGCGGCGGCGGCAAAGACATCATGGAAGGTGCCAGCGCCTTCGAGACGATCACCAAGACCCATGTGCGTTTCGGTACCACTTCGCTGCTGGCCACCACCATGACCGCACCCAGCGCCGAGATTTCCAGCGTGCTCAAAGCCGTCGGCGAGTTCTGCGAACAGCGCCCGGCCAACAGCGCCCGGGTGCTCGGCGTTCACCTTGAAGGCCCGTACATCAACCCCGGCAAACTCGGCGCCCAACCGAACTTCGCCCACACCGCGTTGATGGCCGAAGTCGAGGAATACCTGGCTCTGGCGCCGATCCGGGTGATCACCATTGCCCCGGAAATTGCCGGCCACGACGGTTTGATCCGTGAGCTCAGCAACCGTGGCATCCGCATGCAGATCGGCCATACCCTGGGCAGTTACGAGGAAGGCGTCGCCGCGCTGGAGGCCGGCGCGACCAGCTTCACCCATTTGTACAACGCCATGAGCCCGCTGCATCACCGCGAACCGGGGATCGTCGGCGCGGCGCTGGCCCACGCCAAATACGCCGAGCTGATTCCGGATTTGCTCCACGTACACCCCGGCGCCATCCGCGTGGCCCTGCGCTCAATCCCGTGCCTGTATTGCGTCACCGATTCGACCGCAGCGGCCGGCATGCCCGACGGTGAATACAAACTTGGCAGCCACACCGTGACCAAATGCCTGGGCGGCGTGCGACTGCCCGACGGCACCCTGGCCGGCAGCACCCTGACCATGGACCAAGCCCTGCGCAACCTGGTGAAGATCGGTTTGCCGATCAGTGAAGCGTCGCAGCGTCTGTCTCAATTTCCCGCCGACTACCTCGGCATCAACGAACGCGGGCGCCTTGAACCCGGCGCCTGGGCCGACTGCGTGCGGTTGGATCGCTCACTCACACTGACCGCCGTCATGGTCGAAGGAGAAGACATTGACTTCAAAAATGCTTGAAGAGGCGCTGTCCTCGTTTGAGGCCGTGCAAGCCCAACTGCAACAGCTCGACGCGCCCATGATCGAGATCGCCGGGCGCCTGCGCCGTCAGCCGCCGCAAGTGGTGATGACCGTCGCCCGGGGCAGCTCCGACCACGCAGCGAGCTACTTCGCCTACCTGACCATGCAGCAATTGGGCGTGCCGGTGGCATCGTTGCCGATGTCGGTGGTGACCATGCAACAGGCGCCGTTGAAGGTCAGCGGTCAAGTGGCCTTTGCCTTCTCCCAATCGGGTCAGAGCCCGGATCTGGTCAACAGCCTGCGCTTGTTGCGCAAGCGTGGCGCGCTGAGCGTTTCGATGGTCAACGCCGCCGATTCGCCACTGGAAGCGGCGTGTGAATTCAGCGTGCCGCTGCTCGCCGGCACCGAAAGCAGCGTCGCCGCGACCAAGAGTTTCATCGCCACCCTCAGCGCCAGCGCCCGTTTGATCGCGCACTGGAAAGAGGACAACGAATTGCTCGAGGCGCATAACGCCCTGCCTGAAGGCCTGCGCGACGCGGCGCAACAGGACTGGAGCGCGGCCATCGACGTACTGCGCGACTGCGAACGTCTGATGGTCATCGGTCGTGGTGCCGGTTTCGCCATCGCCCAGGAAGCCGCGCTGAAATTCAAGGAAACCTCGGCGATCCAGGCCGAAGCGTTCAGCAGCGCCGAAGTGCGTCACGGCCCGATGGCGCTGATCGACGAACACTATCCGTTGCTGGTCTTCGCCCCACGCGGTGCCGAGCAGGCCGGCCTGCTGAGCCTGGCGGCAGAGATGCGTCAACGCGGCGCTCGCGTATTGCTGGCAGCGCCGGATGACGTCACCGAACGTGACCTGACCCTGACCCGCGCCGAACACCCGGCCCTCGACCCGATCCTGGCGATCCAGAGTTTCTACGTGATGGCTGCCGGACTCGCCGTGGCCCGTGGCATGGACCCGGATCAACCGCGCCACCTGAGCAAAGTGACCCGTACGCACTAAGTCCGACTGACTGCACACCTGATGAGACCGAGCCATGCACAACAACAATAAAGAGCTGACCCTCAGCGCCCCGCTCAGCGGCCCGGTGCTCACGCTCGCCAAAGTCCCGGACGCGGTGTTCGCCAGTGGCGCGATGGGCGATGGTATTGCCATCGACCCGATCAACGACACCCTGTATTCGCCATGCGCCGGGGTGATCATCCACGTTGCGCGCACCGGCCATGCCCTCACCGTGCGTGCCGACAACGGCGCGCAAATCCTCCTGCACCTTGGGCTCGACACCGTTGAACTGAACGGCGAAGGCTTCTCGATGCTGGTCAAGGAAGGCACGCGAGTCAGCAAGGGGCAGCCGCTGTTGCGCTATGACGTCGACAAAGTCGGCCTGCAATGCAAAAGCCTGGTGAGCCTGTTGATTCTGACCAACAGTCAAGACTTCCAGGTGCGCCCGATCACCCTCAAAGCGGTGAAAGTCGGCGAGCCGTTGCTGCACATCATCTCGCGCAACAACTCGGCGGCGAATGCTGAAGACGTTGGCGGGCCAGAGGTTCAGGGCCATGTACGCGTCGCTCATCGCGGCGGCCTGCACGCCCGGCCGGCAGCGCTGATTCGCCAGACTGCGCAGGGCTTCAAGAGCCAGTCGCAACTGCACTTCGCCGGTAAATCGGCGCCGTGCAACAGCCTGATCGGGTTGATGGGCCTGGCGGTCGGCGAACAGGATGAAGTGCAAGTCAGTTGTCAGGGGCCGGATGCTGAAGCGGCGCTGCAAGCGTTGATTACGGCATTGGCCACCGCGCTACCGAATGATCATCATGTCGCCGCGCCGATCAGCGTTGCACCGCTCAAGCGCCCGGCCGAAGCGGATGTGTTGCACGGTGTGTGCGCCGCACCGGGGTTGGTGGGCGGGCCGTTGTTTCATTTGAATGCGATCAGTTTGCCGGCGGACGCGGGCAATCATGATCCGCTGGCGCAACAGCAAACACTTGAAGCTGCGCTGGATCAGGTGCGCGGCGACATCGGCAGCACCCTCGCCCAAGCGAAACAACACAGGAGCGCCGACGAAGAAGCGATCTTCGCCGCGCATCTGGCCTTGCTCGAAGACCCGGCCCTGCTCGACGCCGCACGACAATCCATCGAGCAAGGCACGGCCGCCACCCATGCGTGGAGTCAGTCGATCGACGCTCAGTGCGACGTGCTCCAGAAAACCGGCAGCGCGCTGCTGGCCGAGCGCGCCAACGACCTGCGCGACCTCAAGCAACGCGTGCTGCGCGCCCTGCTTGGCCAAGCCTGGCATTACGAGGTGCCGGCCGGTGCTATCGTCGCCGCCCATGAACTGACCCCATCGGACTTGCTGCAACTCAGCGCTCAAGGTGTCGCCGGATTGTGCATGGCCGAGGGCGGTGCGACGTCGCACGTCGCGATTCTGGCGCGGGGCAAAGGTCTGCCGTGCATGGTGGCGTTGGGCGCGGCGCTGCTCGATCAGCCGCAAGGCCAAGCAGTGGTCCTCGACGCCGACGGCGGGCGCCTCGAACTGACGCCCAGCACTGAACGTCTGGCCGACGTCCGGCAAGCGCAAATCGACCGCCAACAACGCCGCGATGCGCAACAAGCCAAGGCTCATCTGCCCGCCGAAACCCACAATGGCGTGACCATCGAAGTGGTCGCCAATGTTGCGTCCAGCCATGAAGCGGCGGACGCGTTTGCCAACGGCGCCGACGGTGTCGGTCTGTTGCGCACCGAGTTTCTGTTCGTTGACCGCCAGACTGCGCCTGACGTCGAAGAACAGCGCGCCGCCTATCAAGCCGTCATTGATGCCATGGGCGATAAGTCAGTGATCATCCGCACCATCGACGTCGGCGGCGACAAGCAACTCGACTATCTGCCGCTGCCCGCCGAAGCCAACCCGGTGCTCGGTTTGCGCGGCATTCGTCTGGCCCAGGCCCGCCCGGAAATTCTCGATCAGCAACTGCGCGCGCTGCTGCAAGTCAGCCCGTTGCAGCGTTGCCGGATCCTGTTGCCGATGGTCACCGAAGTCGACGAACTGCTGCACATCCGCGAGCGGGTCGATGCGTTGTGCAATGAACTCGGTATCACTCAACGCCCGGAAATGGGCGTGATGATCGAAGTCCCCGCCGCCGCATTGCAGGCCGAACAACTCGCCGAACATGCCGATTTCCTCTCGATCGGCACCAACGATTTGTCGCAATACACCCTCGCCATGGATCGCGATCACGCAGGACTCGCCGCCCGCGTCGACGCCCTGCACCCGGCGCTGCTGCGCCTGATCGCCATGACCTGCGCAGGCGCAGCGGTGCACAAACGTTGGGTTGGCGTCTGCGGCGCCCTCGCCTCGGACCCGTTAGCGACACCAGTGCTGATCGGCCTCGGCGTTACCGAACTCTCGGTGAGCCCGGTGCAGATCGGTGAAATCAAGGATCGCGTGCGCCAGTTGCACGAAGCCCAATGTCAGCGCCTCAGCCGCGATCTGCTCAAGCTGAGCAGCGCCGCCGCCGTGCGCCACGCCTGTCATCAACATTGGCCACTGCGCTAACAAAAACAAAAAGGACAAACGCCATGTACCAACTCTTCATCGAAGGCCTGCAACGCCTCGGCCGCGCGCTGATGCTGCCGATTGCGATCCTGCCGATTGCCGGCCTGCTGCTGCGCCTGGGCGATACCGACCTGCTGAACATCGCGATCATCCACGACGCCGGTCAGGTGATCTTCGCCAACCTGGCGATGATCTTCGCCATCGGCATCGCCGTCGGCTTCGCCAAGGACAACAACGGCACCGCAGGCCTTGCCGGAGTGATCGGTTATCTGGTGATGATCTCCACCCTCAAGGTGCTCGACGCGAGCATCAACATGGGCATGCTCGCCGGGATCGTCAGCGGCCTGATGGCCGGCGCGCTGTACAACCGCTTCAAGGACATCAAGCTGCCGGAGTACCTGGCGTTCTTCGGTGGCCGGCGTTTCGTGCCGATTGTCACAGGGTTTGCGGCGGTCGGGCTGGGCGTGGTGTTCGGCTACATCTGGCCGCCGATTCAGCAAGGCATCAACAGCTTCGGTAGCCTGATGATGGAAAGCGGCAGCTTCGGTGCCTTCGTCTTCGGCGTGTTCAACCGTCTGCTGATCGTCACCGGCCTGCACCACATCCTCAACAACATGGCGTGGTTCGTCTTCGGCAACTTCACCGACCCGACCACAGGTGCGTTGGTGACCGGTGATCTGTCGCGCTACTTTGCCGGCGATCCGAAGGGCGGCCAGTTCATGACCGGCATGTTCCCGATGATGATCTTCGGCCTGCCGGCCGCGTGCCTGGCGATGTACCGCAACGCTCTGCCAGAGCGGCGCAAGGTCATGGGCGGGATTTTCCTGTCGATGGCTTTGACGTCGTTTTTGACTGGGGTAACCGAGCCGATTGAATTTGCCTTCATGTTTTTGGCGCCGTTGTTGTATCTGCTACATGCGCTGCTGACCGGGTTGTCGATGGCGATCACTAACGCGCTGAATATTCATCTGGGCTTTACCTTCTCCGGCGGCTTCATCGACATGGTGCTGGGCTGGGGCCGTTCGACCAATGGCTGGTTGGTGATTCCGGTCGGGCTGGCCTATGCCGTGGTGTATTACGCGGTGTTTGATTTCTGCATTCGTCGTTTCAATTTGAAGACGCCGGGGCGTGAGGATGTGGCGGCGGCTGACAAGGCAGTTCTCACCGAGAACGAGCGCGCTGCGGCTTACATCAAGGCTCTCGGTGGTGCGGATAATCTGGTGACGGTGGGTGCGTGCACTACCCGCTTGCGTCTGGAAATGGTTGATCGCAACAAGGCTTCTGACGCTGACTTGAAGGCACTGGGTGCGATGGCCGTGGTACGCCCGGGCAAGGGCGGCAGCTTGCAGGTAGTGGTCGGGCCATTGGCCGACAGCATCGCCGACGAAATCCGCCTCGCCATGCCGGCGCTGGGGCGTGCGTTGGTGTCTGCGCCTGCGGTGGTGGTCGAGGAATCGAAAGCTGCGTTGGTCGCTGCGCCGCAAGCTCAACAATGGCTGACGGCACTGGGCGGTAGCGAGAATGTGCTGCAACTGGACTGCATCGCGCTGACACGTATTCGTCTGCAACTGGCCGATGGTAAAGCGTTGTCCGAGGCGCAGTTGAAAGAGCTGGGTTGTCAGGGTGTCAGCCAGTTGGAAGGCGGGGTCTGGCATTTGTTGGTGGGGGATAAGGCAGCGAGTTTGAGTGGAGCGCTTGAGGCGTTGGTCAATCGCAGTGAGCTCGGTGCAAAGGTTTAAATCTGCTGCGCCTGAGCGGGCCTCTTCGCGAGCAAGCCCGCTCCCACAAGGTGATTGCATTCCAGATGGGGAGCTGGCTTGCCAGCGATGACGCCCGTCGAGCCTCTACTCAATCAAAACTGTGGGAGCGGGCTTGCTCGCGAAGAACGATGACACGGTAAACCTGATCAATCAGGTTTGCGGGTCTACCCGATCCAGTGCCCGGTTTACTGCCAGTTCGGCGAGCATGACGATTTGCTGGATGCCTAATACGGTGCTGCGCTGAGAACCATTTAGCTCATTGGCGAAGTTGCTGGCGGCGGTACTTGCCGAGGCTAATGACTCGCAAGCGTGGGCGAGCAGGCTTTCGGTGTCGACCTCTGGGCAGACCATGAACATGGTGCTTGGTCGGCGGGGCTTTGCGGGTTCGGGGCACAGGTAGAAGTCGAGGGCGCGCTTGATGGCTTCGCGGTTTCGGGCCTGGTCTTCGGCGCGGAGAGCTTCTTCGAGTGGGGTTTTGGTTTCGGGTGGGTCGGGTACGGGCTTGGTCATTGCAATGATCTCTAATCAAATGATTGAAGCCATCACTGGTCGTTTCTCACGCGACGAGGAGGTGGCAGCTATGTGCGGAGTGAGAAACCGGTAAGAGATCAACCCGGCCGAACCGAAGTTCGTCCGCACACAGCCGCCATAGAGCATTGCCGGCAGCAAATGAGCTGGCGGCGATTATGGTGCTACTGACGTTTGATTAAAACCTCTTACCGGGTTCTCACACCCGATCACCGATTTGCGGTGACAGCCAAAGACTAGAGACCCGACGTCCGACGGACAACCTGAAAACCTTGTGGGAAGGTTCTGGTGATTTGATGCATTTTTAAACAACCTTGGGTGATGGGGTGGCCGGGCGGGCCTCATCGGGCTCCCACAGTTGGAGTGTGTGCATCCAGATAGAGACTGGTCGGCTATCAGGCCGCCATCGCTGGCAAGCCAGCTCCCACAGAAAAGCAAAGCAGCGCCACCTACTCGCTCCTGCTTCTCACCACTCAACAGGATGAGCGCAAGCTCGGCTGCAGCTCTTGATCTTGATCCACAGGCCCCGTCGGCAGGCTGAGCGCAGGGATTCATCCGGGGAGAACATCGAGAGGAGGTGCAGCGAAGCAAACCGGAGGCGATGCCCCGGATGGATCCCGGAGCGAAGGAACCCCGAGCCCCAGCGAGCGAGCCGAACGTTGGGGCAAGCGTTTTTGGTTACTTTTTAGGCGTCTGTAAAAAGTGACCCGCCGTAAGGGCGGAACTCTGAGCAGCCATGACCACAGCAATGGATATGTACTCGGTCAGCCAGAACATCATTGCCTGAGCCGACGCCTTCGCGAGCAAGCCCGCTCCCACATAGGAACCCCATCGCGCAAAAAATCGGGGGCAACAAAAAACCCGCAAACAATCACTCATCTGCGGGTTTCTTGTAATAAGCGGCTATCAGAAATCTTCCAGCCGCCACACTTCATAAGCCGGTGTCTCGTACGGGTGGCTCAACTTCAAAGCCGCCACTACAGAGCGAATCAACTCATCCGCCACCACAAGCTCAACCTTCCATTCCTCAACACGCTCAACCTGCCCCGCTTCCCCAATAAACGGCTGACTGCCGTCCAAAGGTCGAAACTGGCCCAAACCGAGCACCTGCCAAGCACAGTGGTCATAGCCCCCGATCCGCCCACCACCGGCAGCGAATACGGCTTCCTTGACCACCTCGACATGACTGTCAGGAACAAAAAACGCCAGCTTGTACACGGACCTTAGTTAACCCACACACGAGCATTACGGAACATACGCATCCAAGGCGCGTCTTCGTTCCAGTCTTCCGAACGCCACGAGTTCTGCACAGCACGGAACACACGCTCCGGGTGCGGCATCATGATAGTCACGCGGCCATCACGGCTGGTGAGACCGGTAATCCCGCGCGGCGAACCGTTCGGGTTGGCCGGGTACGATTCGGTGACCTTGCCATGGTTGTCGACAAAACGCATCGCCACGCAACCCGACAGATCCGCTTCCAGCAGAGCTTCTTCGCTGGAAAACTCGGCATGACCTTCACCGTGAGCAATGGCGATCGGCATACGCGAACCGGCCATGCCCTGCAGGAAGATCGAGTTCGACTCCTGAACCTGAACCATCGCCACGCGCGCTTCGAACTGCTCGGAGCGGTTGCGCACGAAGTGCGGCCAGAACTCGCTGCCCGGGATCAGTTCGTGCAGGTTGGACATCATCTGGCAACCGTTGCACACGCCGAGGGTGAAACTGTCGTTACGCTCGAAGAACCCCTGGAACGCATCGCGAGCGCGGCTGTTGAACAGGGCCGACTTGGCCCAGCCTTCACCGGCACCCAGCACGTCGCCGTAGGAGAAACCACCGCACGCCACCAGACCTTTGAACTCGTTCAGGTCGACACGGCCGGCCAGAATGTCGCTCATGTGCACGTCAATCGCGTTGAAACCGGCGCGGTCGAACGCTGCCGCCATTTCCACCTGACCGTTGACGCCCTGCTCACGCAGTACGGCAACCTGTGGGCGAATGCCTTTTTTGATGTAGGGCGCGGCGATGTCCTGGTTGACGTCGTAGCTCAGCTTGACGCTCAGGCCCGGGTTGTCTTCTTCCAGCAGCACGTCGAACTCTTGTTCGGCGCAGTCGGCGTTGTCACGCAGACGCTGGATCTGGTAGCTGGTCTCGGCCCACTGACGTTGCAGCAGACGACGCTGGCCTTCGAACACGGTGTCACCATTGAAGGTGATGTTGATCTGGCCATTGTTGATCGGCTGACCGATCACCGAAACACAGTCGCCCAGACCGGCCGCGCTGAACTGCGCGAGGATGTCTGGCGTGGCGTCCTGACGAACCTGAATCACGGCACCCAGTTCTTCGTTGAACAGGATGGCGGCGATTTCAGCGGCGCTTTCGGCAACGCTGTCCAGGTTAAGACTCAGACCGCAGTGGCCAGCGAAGGCCATTTCCACCACGCAAGTCAGCAGACCACCGTCGGAACGGTCGTGGTAAGCCAGCAGGTGACCGTCAGCGTTAAGGCCCTGGATCACGGCGAAGAAGGCTTTCAGGTCTTCGGCGTCGTCGACGTCCGGCGCGTGCTTGCCGAGCTTGCCGTGTACTTGCGCAAGGATCGAAGCACCCATGCGATTCTGCCCGCGACCGAGGTCGATCAGGATCAGGTCGGTGGTGCCCTTGTCCATGCGCAGTTCCGGGGTCAGGGTCTGACGGATGTCAGCCACTGGCGCGAAACCGGTCACGATCAGCGACATCGGCGAGGTCACGGTTTTTTCTTCGCCGTTGTCGTTCCAACGGGTGGCCATGGACATCGAGTCCTTGCCCACCGGAATGGTAATGCCCAGCTCAGGGCACAGTTCCATACCGACCGCTTTCACGGTGTCGTACAGACGTGCGTCTTCACCCGGGTGACCGGCAGCGGACATCCAGTTCGCCGACAGTTTGATGTCGGAGAGCTTGTTGATGCGCGAAGCGGCAATGTTGGTCAGGGTTTCGCCGATGGCCATGCGGCCCGACGCCGGAGCGTCCAGCAGCGCCAGCGGAGTCCGCTCGCCCATCGCCATGGCTTCACCGGTGTAGACGTCGAAACTGGTGGCGGTAACGGCCACGTCGGCAACCGGAACCTGCCACGGGCCAACCATCTGGTCACGGGCCACGAGGCCGGTGATGGTGCGGTCACCGATAGTGATCAGGAAGCTCTTGCTCGCGACGGCCGGGTGATGCAGAACGCGTTCGATGGACTCGGTGATGTCGAGGTTCGACGGATCGAAGTCATCGCCCAGTTCGGCCTCGCGAACCACCGAACGGTGCATGCGCGGCGCCTTGCCCAGCAACACTTCCAGTGGCATGTCCACCGGGTTGTTGCCGAAGTGGCTATCGGTGACAGTAAGCTGCGGCTCGGCGGTGGCTTCACCGACTACGGCAAACGGGCAGCGCTCACGCTCGCAGATCGCCTGGAAGCGCTCGAAGTCTTGCGGGCCGACGGCCAGCACGTAGCGTTCCTGGGATTCGTTACTCCAGATTTCGTGCGGGGCCATGCCCGGCTCGTCGTTTGGAATGTTGCGCAGTTCGAAACGGCCACCGCGGTCGCCGTCGTTGACCAGCTCCGGGAAGGCGTTGGACAGACCGCCCGCCCCCACGTCGTGGATGAAGCTGATCGGGTTCTTGTCGCCCAGTTGCCAGCAACGGTCGATGACTTCCTGGCAGCGACGCTCCATCTCAGGGTTTTCACGCTGAACGGAAGCGAAGTCCAGATCCGCCGAGCTGGTGCCGGTGGCCATAGAGGAAGCCGCACCGCCACCCAGACCGATCAGCATCGCTGGGCCGCCGAGTACGATCAGTTTGGAACCGACGACGATCTCGCCTTTCTTGACGTGTTCTTCGCGGATGTTGCCCATGCCGCCAGCGAGCATGATCGGCTTGTGGTAACCGCGAACTTCGTCACCGTGCGGGGTGGTGATCGATTGTTCAAAGGTACGGAAATAACCGGTCAGGGCCGGACGACCGAATTCGTTGTTGAACGCGGCGCCGCCGAGCGGGCCTTCGATCATGATGTCCAGCGCGGTGACGATGCGCTCAGGCTTGCCGTACGGCACTTCCCACGGCTGTTCGAAGCCCGGGATTTGCAGGTTCGATACGGTGAAACCGGTCAGGCCAGCCTTAGGCTTGGCGCCACGACCGGTTGCACCTTCGTCACGAATCTCGCCACCGGAACCGGTGGACGCGCCCGGGAACGGGGCAATCGCGGTCGGGTGGTTGTGGGTCTCGACCTTCATCAGGATGTGCACCGGCTCCTGAACCGCGCCGTACTGACGGGTTTCAGGGTTCGGGAAGAAGCGGCCGGCCACGTTGCCGACGATCACCGAGGCGTTGTCCTTATAAGCCGACAGAACGCCTTCGCTGTGCATCACATAGGTGTTCTTGATCATGCCGAACAGGCTTTTTTCCTGGCTCTGGCCGTCAATGTCCCAACTGGCGTTGAAGATCTTGTGGCGGCAGTGCTCGGAGTTGGCCTGGGCAAACATCATCAGTTCGATGTCGTGCGGGTTGCGCTGCAAACCGTTGAAGGCGTCGACCAGATAGTCGATCTCGTCTTCGGCCAGGGCCAGGCCCAGCTCGGTGTTGGCTTTTTCCAGCGCGGCGCGACCGCCACCGAGAATGTCGATGGCGGTCAGCGGTTTCGGTTCGGCGTGGCTGAACAGGCCGGCGGCCTGCTCCAGATTGGCCAGAACGATCTGGGTCATGCGGTCATGCAGGACATCGGCAATCTGCTGGGCTTGGGCGTCGCTGAACTGACCGGCCACGTAGAACGCGATGCCGCGCTCCAGGCGCTGGATCTTGCTCAGACCGCAGTTGCGAGCGATGTCGCTGGCCTTGCTCGACCATGGCGAGATGGTGCCAAAACGCGGCAACACCAGGAACAGACGGCCGGTCGGCTCTTGAACCGGAACGCTTGGACCGTACTTCAGAAGGCGCGCAAGCACCTGCTGTTCGTCGCCGGTCAGGACGCCGGTGACTTCGGCGAAGTGAGCGAATTCAGCATACAAGCCACTGACAGCCGGAACCTTCTGGCTCAGTTGCTCAAGGAGTTTGCTGTGGCGAAAGGCAGAAAGGGCAGGAGCGCCGCGCAGGATCAACATCTTCGGGACAGCCTCGGGAAGGGGTGTGCTTTGAGGCCGTGCATTCTAGCCTAAACCGCCCTCAACATCACCCGAAACGCTACGCACGGTTGCACCCGGACGTCGATCTGTGTTTCTGATTCGCAAGTCAAATTTACCCAGCCTGCGACAATGGCTTATTTTTGCTGTAACAAAATGCCCGGAAGGCCCGTTTATGAGGGGTTTCGTTCGGTTTTGTGATCGTTAGCAGACAAGCCCTGCACTGTCGAGATATGGCGTCCGCGGTCCTTTGCGTATACTGCGCAAATGTTTTTCCCAAAGGCTTTGCGTCCGCGGTACGCCAAATGGCTGATCGCAACCGGACTCTTCCTGTTGCTCGGTGGCTGTGTTGATAAACCCAACACACTCGAGCGCGTAAAGGAGGATGGTGTGCTGCGGGTGATTACCCGGAACAGCCCCGCCACCTACTTTCAGGATCGCAGCGGTGAAACCGGCTTCGAATACGAGCTGGTGAAGCGCTTTGCCGAAGATTTGGGTGTCGAGCTTAAAATCGAGACCGCCGACAACCTCGACGACCTCTTCGACCAGATCGGCAAACCGAACGGCCCGGTCCTGGCTGCCGCCGGGCTGGTCAGCAGTGAACAGCGCAAGAAACAGGTGAGGTTTTCCCACCCCTACCTCGAAGTCACCCCGCAGATCATCTATCGCAACGGCCAGTCACGGCCCACCGACGCCGGTGACCTGGTGGGCAAGAAGATCATGGTGCTCAAGGGCAGCACCCACGCCGAACAACTGGCCGAACTGAAACAGAAATACCCCGCCATCGAATACGAAGAGTCCGACGCGGTTGAAGTGGTCGACCTGCTGCGCATGGTTGATGAAGGCCAGATCGACCTGACACTGGTCGACTCCAACGAAGTGGCAATGAACCAGGTGTACTTCACCAACATCCGCGTGGCCTTCGACCTCGGCGATGCGCGCAGCCAGAGTTGGGCCGTCGCACCGGGCGAAGACAACAGCCTGCTCAACGAGATCAACAGCTATCTGGACAAGGTGCAGAAGAACGGCACCCTGCAACGCCTCAAAGACCGCTACTACGGGCATGTCGACGTCCTCGGTTACATGGGTGCCACCACGTTCGCCCAGCACTTGCAGCAACGCTTGCCCAAATACGAACAGCACTTCAAGACCTACGCCAAAAAAGAGAAAGTCGACTGGCGCCTGCTCGCGGCCATCGGTTATCAGGAATCACTGTGGCAACCGACGGTCACCTCCAAAACCGGCGTGCGCGGGCTGATGATGCTGACCCAGAACACCGCTCAGGCCATGGGTGTGTCCAACCGACTCGATCCGAAGCAGAGCATCATGGGCGGCGCGAAGTACCTGGCTAACATGAAGGATCAGCTCGACGATTCGATTCAGGAGCCGGATCGCACCTGGTTTGCCCTGGCGGCGTACAACGTCGGCAGCGGCCACCTGGACGACGCCCGCAAACTGGCCTCCAAAGAAGGCCTGAACCCGAACAAGTGGCTGGATGTGAAGAAAATGCTGCCGCGCCTCGCGCAGAAGCAGTGGTACAGCAAGACCCGCTATGGCTACGCCCGGGGCGGCGAACCGGTGCATTTTGTCGCGAACATTCGTCGCTACTACGACATTCTCACTTGGGTGACCCAGCCGCAGCTTGAAGGTGATCAGGTGGCTGAAGGCAACCTTCATGTGCCGGGGATCGACAAGTCCAAACCGACTCAAGAGCCAGCCCCGCTCTAGCCCAGATACCTTCAATCAAATGTGGGAGCCAGCCTGCTGGCTCCCACATTGGTTTTGCGATGAGGCTTAAGCTTTTGCAGCCGCCAGAATCAGCGCTTTCATTTCAGCGACGGCAGACTTGAAGCCAACGAACAACGCATGCGCCACCAGCGCATGGCCGATGTTCAGTTCGTTGATGCCCTTGATCGCGGCCACGGCCTCAACGTTGTGGTAATGCAGACCATGACCGGCATTGACGATCAACCCCTGAGCCAGACCAAACACCACACCGTCCGCCACTCGTTTCAGTTCTTCGGCGACTTCGGTCGGGGTTTCGGCATCGGCATAACGCCCGGTGTGCAGCTCAATGGCCGGCGCACCGACGCGCTTGGAGGCCGCAATCTGACGCTCGTCGGCATCGATGAACAGCGACACCTCGCTGCCGATCTTCGACAGACGCTCAACCGCCGCTTTGATGCGTTCTTCCTGCCCTGCCACATCCAGACCGCCTTCGGTGGTCAGCTCCTGACGGGTTTCCGGGACCAGGCAGATGTGCGCCGGACGGATACGTTCGGCAAACGCCATCATTTCTTCGGTGACGCCCATTTCGAAGTTCATGCGGGTTTGCAGCACGTCCTTGAGCAACAGTACGTCGCGCTCCTGAATGTGCCGACGGTCTTCGCGCAGATGCACCGTGATGCCATCGGCGCCCGCCTCTTCCGCGTCCAGCGCAGCCTTGACCGGATCCGGGTAGCGCGTGCCACGGGCCTGACGCAGGGTGGCGACGTGGTCGATGTTCACGCCAAGAAGAATGCGATTGCTGGTGGTCACGGATGCGCTCCTGAATGGAAAGATTCGGCGCACAGCATACACGGGGCTAGGGCTTGCGAAACAGCTCGCGACTGACCAGAGGGCGACCGCCGAGGTGAACGGCCAAGGCCTGACGCATCAAACGCTTGGCGGCGGAGAGTGCGCCGGGAGCCGACCAGTCGGCTTCGGCCATGGCGAGTAATTCAACGCCGTTGAACAGGCCGGGTTGCAGCAAGTAAACGCGCTCAAGGCCGGCGTCCACTTGCAGACGGTAGAGACCATCGGGCGCAACAGGCTCGCCGTGAATATCGGTATTCATGGAAAAGCCGTAACCGAGGTCATCGAGCAGACGCCATTCGAAAGAGCGCAACAACGGTTCCAGCGGCCGGCCTTCGGCCAGAGCCAGCAGGGTTGCTGCGTAGTGATCGAACACCGCCGGGTGCGGATCTTCGGCAGGCAGCAGGCGGATCAAGAGCTCGTTGAGGTAAAGACCGCTGAACAGCGCCTCGCCATTGAGCCAGGCGCAGGTGCCGGCACTTTCCATGCGCCCGACATTCTTCAACTCGCCCTTGCCGCGAAACTCGACTTCCAGCGCCACGAACGGCCGCGCCAACGTCCCGGCCTTGCCCCGCGCACTGCGCAGCACCGCTCGCAGCCGACCTTGCGGCGTGAGGAAATCCACCAACGCGCTGGTTTCGCGGTAGGCGCGCGAATGCAGGACGTAGGCGGGTTGGGCAGGAGGTGGAGTTTGCGACATGGAATTCTCGATGAAGAAACGCGTTTTTTACTCACAACCCAAAACTACTGTGGGAGCGGGCTTGCTCGCGAAAGCGGTGAATCAGTCGAAGTGAATGTCGACTGACACTGCGCATTCGCGAGCAAGCCCGCTCCCACAGGGGGGTTCTCTGGAGTATCAGAAAACCGGTATTACAGGTCGCCGTAACCCAGCGAACGCAGCGCACGCTCGTCGTCGGACCAGCCGCCCTTCACCTTGACCCACAGGTTGAGCATGATCTTGGAGTCGAACAGCAACTCCATGTCCTTGCGCGCTTCGGTGCCGATGCGCTTGATGCGCTCGCCCTTGTCGCCAATGATGATCTTCTTCTGGCCGTCACGTTCGACGAGGATCAGCGCATGGATGTGCAGGGTCTTGCCCTGCTGCTTGAACTCTTCGATTTCGACGGTGATCTGGTATGGCAGCTCAGCGCCCATCTGGCGCATGATTTTCTCGCGCACCAGTTCGGCGGCGAGGAAACGGCTGCTGCGGTCGGTGATCTGGTCTTCGGGAAAGAAGTGATCGTTTTCCGGCAGGTGATCGGCAATCACCTTTTCCAGCGCGTCGAGGTTATGCCCGTGCTGCGCCGAAATCGGGATGATCTGCGCGTTCGGCAGCTGTTCCTGCAACCAGCTCAGGTGCGGCATCAGCTCGGCTTTGTCTTCGATACGGTCGGTCTTGTTCAGTGCGACGATCAGCGGGCCGGTCACGTATTGCACACGCTCCAGCACCATCTGGTCTTCTTCGGTCCACTTGGTGCGATCGACCACGAAGATCACCACGTCAACGTCTTTCAACGCCGCCGAAGCGGTCTTGTTCATGTAACGGTTCAGCGCCTTTTCGCCACCCTTGTGCATGCCGGGGGTGTCGACGTAGATCGCCTGCACGCCACCCTCGGTCTTGATCCCAAGCATGTTGTGACGAGTGGTTTGTGGCTTGCGCGAGGTGATCGCCAGCTTCTGACCAAGAATGTGGTTCAGCAGCGTGGACTTGCCCACGTTGGGACGGCCGACGATGGCAACGTAGCCACAGCGAGTTGCGTTTGTATCAGTCATTGCCATTCTCCACGCCCAGGGCAATCAGTGCTGCGGCGGCCGCTACCTGTTCGGCAATACGACGGCTCACACCCTGACCTCGGCTTTTTTCATTCAGTAAGACAACTTCGCACTCGACGAAGAAGGTTCGGCAGTGCGGCTCGCCCTGGATATCCACCACCTCGTAACGAGGCAGGTCGCAACCGCGTGATTGCAGGAATTCCTGCAGGCGGGTCTTCGGATCCTTGTTGGTGTCGACCAGGGTCAGACCTTCGAACTCACCCGCCAGCCAGGCCAGTACGCGCTCGCGAGCCATGTCCATGCCGGCGTCGAGGTAAATCGCACCGATCAAGGCTTCGAGGGCATCGGCCAGAATCGATTCGCGACGGAAACCGCCACTTTTCAACTCGCCGGACCCCAGACGCAGATAATCCCCCAGGTCGAAACCGCGAGCCAGCACGGCCAGCGTCTCACCTTTCACCAAGCGTGCGCGCAAACGCGACAACTGGCCTTCACGGGCGAGCGGGAAACGATCGAACAGCGCCTCGCCCGCCACGAAGTTGAGGATGGCATCACCGAGGAATTCCAGGCGTTCGTTGTTACGCCCGGCGAAACTGCGGTGCGTGAGGGCCAGGAGCATCAGCTCCTGATCCTTGAAGGTGTAACCGAGCTGACGCTCGAGACGGCTTAATGAGGCGCTCACGGTTTACCCACGCTGAGATCAAAGCTGGATTCCACCGCCATCGCCGGGGTACGGCGCAGGTCTGGGACAATTAACGCTGTGTTCAAAAATTACATCCTGACTATTACGAAGCCGATTGTGTCGACTCCAGAAATGCATTCGGCGCTGTGGTCAACAGCGCCGTGTGTGATTACTTGATCAGGCCTACCCGCGAGAAATTCGGCAGGTGGCTGAGTTTCGGTTCCGGCCAGCTCATCCAGACTGCAAAGGCCTTGCCGACGATATTCTGGTCGGGAACCATGCCCAACATGTCCTTGGGAATGTTGGGATCATCCCAGTAGCGACTGTCGTTCGAGTTGTCGCGGTTGTCGCCCATCATGAAGTAGTGCCCGGCCGGCACGGTCCACGAATGATCCGGGGTCGCGCGGTAGCGGCTCATTTCCTTGCGGATCAAGTGCTCGGCGGCGCCGAGTTTTTCCTGGTAGAGCTCAGCGCTGCCCAGGGTGCCCGGCTCGGAGCCAACCAACTGCTCGGCAATCGATTCGCCGTTGACGAACAGACGCTTGTCAGCGGTGTAACGCACGGTGTCGCCCGGCAGGCCGACTACACGCTTGATGTAGTTGACGCTCGGGTCGCTTGGGTAGCGAAACACCATCACATCGCCCCGCTGCGGATCACCGACTTCGATGATTTTCTTGTCGATCACCGGCAGGCGGATCCCGTAAGAAAACTTGTTCACCAGAATGAAGTCACCGACATCCAGGGTCGGTTTCATCGAACCGGACGGGATCTGGAACGGCTCCACCAGGAACGAACGCAGCACCAGCACGATGAACAACACCGGGAAGAACGACTTGCCGTATTCCACCAGCAGCGGCTCTTTGTTCAGTTTTTCGACCACCACCACATCGGGCTCGCCGACACTGCCTTGATAAGAGGCAATGGCAGCGCGTCGACGCGGCGCGAGGATCAACAGATCAAGCAACGCCAACAGGCCGCAGACGAACACGGCGATGACCAGCAACAGCGGGAAATTTAGTGACATAGGACCTGACTATTCCAACCTGAGCACGGCAAGGAAGGCTTCTTGTGGAATTTCCACGTTGCCGACCTGCTTCATGCGTTTCTTACCGGCCTTTTGCTTCTCGAGCAGTTTCTTCTTACGGCTGACGTCACCACCGTAGCATTTGGCCAATACGTTCTTTCTGAGCGCCTTGACGGTTGTCCGTGCAACGATCTGACCGCCAATGGCGGCCTGGATGGCCACGTCGAACATCTGTCGCGGAATCAGTTCTTTCATCTTCTCGGTCAACTGGCGACCTTTGTAGTGCGAGTTGTCACGGTGCACGATCAACGCCAGAGCATCGACCTTGTCGCCGTTGATCAGCACGTCCAGTTTCACCAGATTAGCCGATTGGTAACGATCGAAATGGTAGTCCAGCGAAGCATAGCCGCGGCTGGTGGATTTGAGACGGTCGAAGAAGTCCAGGACCACTTCGTTCATCGGCAGGTCATAAGTGACTTGCACCTGATTACCGAGGAACAGCATGTCGACCTGTACACCGCGTTTCTCGATGCACAGGGTGATGACGTTGCCCAGGTGTTCTTGCGGAACCAGGATGTTGGCACGCACGATCGGCTCGCGCATGTCTTCGATGGCCGAGACATCCGGCAGCTTGGAGGGGTTGTCGACGTAAATCGTTTCACCGGTTTTGAGCACCAGTTCGAAGATTACCGTCGGCGCCGTGGTGATCAGGTCCAGGTTGTACTCGCGCTCCAGGCGCTCCTGGATGATCTCCATGTGCAGCATGCCGAGGAAGCCGCAACGGAAGCCGAAGCCCAGTGCGTCAGAGCTTTCCGGGGTGTATTGCAGCGACGAGTCGTTGAGGGTCAGCTTCTGCAGCGCTTCGCGGAAATCTTCGAAATCGTCGGAGCTGACCGGGAACAGACCGGCGTAAACCTGTGGCTGGATGCGTTTGAAGCCCGGCAGTACCGGAACATCCGGGGTGGAGCTGAGGGTCAGGGTGTCACCGACCGGGGCACCGTGGATGTCCTTGATGCTGGCGATGATGAAGCCCACTTCGCCGGCCTTCAGGTCAACCGTGGCGGTGTGTTTCGGATTGAACACGCCGACGCTGTCGACCAGGTGGATCTTGCCGGTGGATTTCACCAGAATCTTGTCGCCCTTCTTCACACGGCCGTGGCGCACGCGAACCAGGGAGACAACGCCCAGATAGTTGTCGAACCAGGAATCGATGATCAACGCCTGCAGCGGATCTTCGATGTTGCCGGTCGGCGCAGGAATGGTGTGCACCAGACGCTCGAGCACTTCGTCGACACCCAGACCGGTCTTGGCGCTGCAGGTGACGGCGTCGGCGGCGTCGATGCCGATGATCTTCTCGATCTCGTCCTTGACGCGTTCCGGTTCGGCCTGTGGCAGGTCGATCTTGTTCAGGACCGGCATGACCTCAAGGCCCTGCTCGATCGCGGTGTAGCAGTTGGCCACGGACTGGGCTTCAACACCTTGACCGGCATCGACCACCAGCAAGGCACCTTCACACGCCGCAAGGGAACGGCTGACTTCATAGGTGAAGTCGACGTGGCCAGGGGTGTCAATGAAGTTCAGCTGGTAGGTGACGCCATCTTTGGCTTTGTAATAGAGGGTAACGCTGTGGGCCTTGATGGTGATCCCGCGTTCACGCTCCAGATCCATGGAATCCAGTACCTGGGCTTCCATTTCACGCTCGGCCAGGCCGCCGCACATCTGGATAAAGCGATCGGCCAGCGTCGACTTGCCATGGTCAATGTGGGCGATGATGGAGAAATTGCGGATATGACTCAAATCACTCACGGATCAACACTCAAAAAGGCTGCAGGCTTGGCCCGCCGAAAAATAGCCGGGAATTGTACCTGATACACGGCGCAAGCGTCACGTTCACCTGTCACCCGGATTGCATACAAAAACGCCCCGATCGGTTGATCGAGGCGTTTTCAGGGTTAAACGGCGGATGAAAGCTTGTTCATCAACCCGCTCGTCGCAGCAGCCAGACACCGGCCAGCGCACAGACTCCGGCCGGCACCAGCACCGCAAACAGCGGTGAGAAACCGAACACCAGGCTCGATGGGCCGAGCAAATCCTGAACGATGCGGAAGGTGAAGCCGACCAGCACGCCAGTGAAGACACGCTGCCCCAGGGTCACCGAACGCAGCGGGCCGAAGATGAAGGAAATGGCCATCAATACCAGTGCGGCGGTGACCAATGGCTGCAACACCTTGACCCAAAATGCCAGCCAGTAACGGCCGTTGCTCAGGCCCTGCTCCGCCAGATAGTGGATGTAACCCCACAGGCCGGTGATTGACAGCGATTCCGGAGCCATGACCACTGTGCTCAGCAATTGCGGGCTCAGGGACACATCCCAACGCTCAGTGGGCGTGTTTACAACCTCGGTGCTGCGGTCATGGAAAACGGTGGTTGCAACGTCGGTGAGCTCCCAGTGATCTTTATCGAACTCGGCCTTTTTGGCGAAGCTCGAACTCAGAAGATGGCGCTCTTTGTCAAAGCGATAGCGCGTCACGCCATACAACAGGCCATTGGGTTGAACGGCGTTGATGTGAATGAACTCTTCACCCTGGCGGTGCCACATACCGTGCTTGGCGCTTTGCGCGTCGCCACTGCCCTGAGCCAGCGAGCGGTTGGCCTGGGCCATGCTTTCGGTGGCAGGGGCTATGTACTCACCGATCAGCACGCCGGCCAGCATCAGCACCAGCATTGGCTTCATCACCGCCCAGACGATCCGGCCGATGGACACGCCGGCGGCGCGCATCACGGTCAGCTCACTGCTGCTGGCCAGACTGCCGAGGCCGATCAGGCAACCAATCAACGCTGCCATCGGCAGCATTTCATAGAGCCGGCGTGGCGCGGTCAGCAAAACGAACCCCAGGACATCAACCAGGGTGTAGGTATCGCTGACGTCGCCCATCTCATCGATAAAGGCGAACAGGGTCGCCAGACCGAGAATGATTGCCAGCACGGCGATGATCGCCATGAAGACGCTGCTGCCGATATAGCGGTCGAGTTTAACCACGAGCCACCTCCAGTGCAGCGGCGCGACGGCTGGCCATCTTCAGGCGCAACGGCTCCCAGTACAGCAGGCCGATACCGATGAACAGGAAGATCGCATGCACCCACCACAAGCCGAGGGCGGGTGGAATCTTGCCTTTTTCAAGGGCGCCGCGGGCGGCAATCAGGATGGTCAGGTAAGCCATATAAAGAAGAATCGCCGGCAGCAACTTGAGGAAACGCCCTTGACGCGGGTTGACTCGCGACAGCGGCACCGCCATCAGGGTCACGATAAACACCAGCAACGGCAGGGACAGACGCCATTGCAGTTCGGTTTTGGAGCGGATGTCGTCATTGCCCAGCAAGGTCGATGTCGGCATCGCATCGCGGTCAGTGACTTCTTCGCTGACGTCCGGCTTGGGCAGCAAAACACCATAGGTTTCGTAATGGATGGCGCGGTAATCGGCCAGCCCTGGGCTGCCGTCATAACGATAGCCGTCTTCGAGAATCAGATAGCGATTGCCGTCAGGACGAACTTCCTGACGGCCCTTCTCGGCCACCAGTACGGAAATCCCGCGATCCTTCTGATCGGCGCCGAGGTTCTTCTGCGAGATAAACACGCTGCCCAGATTGACGCGGTCATCGCTCAGCGTTTCGGTGTAGGTCACGCGGGTGCCGTCACGCAGCGCCTGGAAGCGACCTGGCTCGAGCGTATCGAATTCGGTAAGCGCGTCCTGCTTGTTGAGCAGCAACTGGAACTGGTTGGCACCTTGCGGGGCCAGGCCCAGGCTCAGCCATGCCACGACCAGTGCAACCAGGGTGGCCGGAAACAGCGTGATGCGAAACAGCTTCTGCTGGCTCATGCCGGTGGCCGAGAGCACGGTCATTTCGCTTTCGAGGTACAGGCGACCGTAGGCCAGCAGGATCCCGAGGAACAGGCCCAGCGGCAGAATCAGTTGCATGAACCCCGGCAGACGATAGCCCATGATCAGGAACAGAGAACCCGGATCGAGCTGGCCGGCAGCGGCCTGAGCGAGGTATTTGATGAAGCGACCGCTCATGATGATGACCAGCAGCACAGCACTCACAGCGCTGAGGGTCAACAGGACTTCGCGGGACAGATAACGGAAGACGATCAAACCAGACACTCCAGGGTTGTCAGGCTAAGGCGGCCAAACAAGCAAACACATCAACCGGCCCGCAAGGCAGAGCCGTCGAAAAAAGATGCGGCATTATCCTGTGATTGAGGGCGCCTGTCACTGCGCACACTCATCCGCGCGTGCAATCGGTTGAAGATCGTACAACCGAGGGTTGTCAGGCGCGGTGAGCGAGGTTCAAACTGCGGCCCTTGTCGCAGGCCTTGGCCTGCGCCTCTTCTATCTATAAGCAGGCGACTGCGAACACCGTCGAACGCCTGTGTGTTGATCATTCATTCAGGGATCCGGACATGGAACTGGTTGTAAAAAGCGTTAGCCCAGAAACGTTGAAAACCGCCACCCTGGTGGTTGCCGTCGGTGAAGGCCGCAAGCTCGGCGTCGCCGCCAAGCAGCTCGATGAACTGAGCGGCGGCGCGATCAGCGCGGTACTCAAGCGTGGCGATCTGGCCGGCAAAGTCGGCCAAAGCCTGCTGCTGCACAGCCTGCCGAACCTCAAAGCCGAGCGCGTGCTGCTGGTCGGTGTGGGCAAGGATGAAGAACTGGGCGACCGCCCGCTGCGCAAAATCGTTGCCGGCATCCTCAACACGCTGAAGGGCCTGGGCGGCAGTGATGCCGTACTGGCGCTGGATGAAATCATTGTCAAAAACCGCGACAGCTACGGCAAAACCCGTCTGCTGGCAGAAACCCTGCTGGACGGCGAATACACCTTCGACCAGTTCAAGAGCCAGAAAGCCGAACCCCGCGCCCTGAAGAAAATCACCCTGCTGACCATCAAGGCTGCCCAGGCCGAAGTGCAGCGCGCCGTGACTCACGCGACTGCGATCGCGAACGGCATGGCCTTTACCCGTAATCTGGGCAACCTGCCGCCGAACATCTGCCACCCGACGTTCCTCGGCGAGCAAGCCAAGGATCTGGGCAAAGCGTTCAAGGATCTGAAAGTCGAAGTCCTCGACGAGAAGAAGATCAAGGCGCTGGGCATGGGTTCGTTCTACGCCGTCGGCCAGGGCAGCGCCCAACCGCCGCGCCTGATCGTCATGCAATACAACGGCGGCAAGAAATCCGAGAAGCCATACGCACTGGTCGGCAAAGGCATCACCTTCGACACCGGCGGTATCAGCCTGAAGCCGGGCGCCGGCATGGACGAAATGAAGTACGACATGGGCGGTGCTGCCAGCGTCTTCGGCACCCTGCGTGCCGTGCTCGAGTTGAAACTGCCGATCAACCTGGTGTGCATCCTCGCCTGCGCCGAAAACATGCCGAGCGGCAATGCCTCGCGTCCGGGCGACATCGTCACCACCATGAGCGGCCAGACCGTGGAAATCCTCAACACCGACGCCGAAGGCCGTCTGGTGCTGTGCGACGCCCTGACCTACTCCGAGCGCTTCAAGCCGCAAGCGGTGATCGACATCGCCACCCTGACCGGCGCCTGCGTCGTGGCGCTGGGTGCACACACTTCCGGCCTGCTGGGCAACAACGACGAACTGATCGAGCAACTGCTCAGCGCCGGCAAAACGGCCGACGACCGTGCCTGGCAACTGCCGCTGTTCGATGAGTATCAAGAGCAACTGGACAGCCCGTTCGCCGACATCGCCAACATTGGTGGCCCAAAGGCCGGCACCATCACGGCAGCTTGCTTCCTGTCGCGATTCACCAAGAACCTCAACTGGGCGCACCTGGACATCGCCGGCACCGCGTGGACCAGCGGCGGCAAGGACAAGGGCGCCACCGGCCGCCCGGTGCCACTGCTGACCCAGTACCTGCTCGATCGCGCCAAAGCCTGAAACCGCTGACGGGCGGCGGCGTCACTTTCAGGTGACGCCGTTTGCCGCTCTGGAACCGCAATGACCAAAGTCGACTTTTATATCCTGCCCAGCGCCGATCCTTCGGCTCGTCTGGACTTTGCCTGCAAGCTCACTGAAAAAGCCTGGCGCATGGGCCACCGCATCTACCTGCATTGCAGCGATGCCGCTCAGCGTGACGATCTAGATGCTCGCTTGTGGGCGTTCAAGGGCGAAACCTTCGTGCCCCACGGCCCGGCCGACAGCGAACCTGACGGTTTGATCGTGCTGGGACTGGGCTCTGACTGCGGCGAGCATCAGGACCTGCTGGTCAATCTCGACCTGAAAGTCCCGACTTTCGCCAGCAAATTCGCCCGGGTGGCGGAAGTGGTGGTGGAGGACCCAACCATACGGGCGGCTGCGCGGGAGAGTTTCCGTTTCTACCGCGAACAGGGCTATCCTCTGCAAGATCACCGTTTACAGCGACTCTGAGCATTGCGATGGACACTCCAAAACCGCAGCAAAAGTCCGCACACCTGCTGGACGATCTTGAATCAATCCGCCAGTTGCTCGGCGATGACAACCTGCAGCCACCGCTGCTGACCGACACGGTCGACGACGGTGAACAGGAACAGATTCCGATGTTGTTCGACTCAGCCGGCACCCAGCCGCCAGCCGTCGAACCGCCACCGGCTCCCTCTGCGACACCTGCCGCGCAACCTTCGGCGACCCTCGACAAAGGCCCGGATGCCCTGCTGCACCTGGACAGCGAACTGCGCGCCGCCGCACAGTTGATCATGCAAGACGTGATCGACGACTTCGCTCCCCACATCGAAACCGAGATCAAACGTCGCCTCGATGCGCGAATGGAACGGCTTTTGAGCCAATACGAATAACCACAAATCCCCTGTGGGAGCGGGCTTGCTCGCGAATGCGGTGTATCGGCCAGTGATGAGGGCGCCTGACACACCGCATTCGCGAGCAAGCCCCCTGTCACATTTGAAACGCACACCACCCTCCCCCGCTCGCCCTCGGCCCCATGCCCCGCTATACTTCCCGGCTTTTCCTGAATAAATGCCAATAGGGTCCCGCCGCGCATGGATAAGACCTACCAGCCGCACGCCATTGAAACTTCCTGGTACAACACCTGGGAGTCCGAGAACTATTTCGCACCGCAAGGCGCGGGCGATTCCTACACCATCATGATCCCGCCGCCGAACGTCACCGGCAGCCTGCACATGGGGCACGGTTTCAACAACGCGATCATGGACGCCCTGATCCGTTTCCGCCGCATGCAGGGTCGCAACACCCTGTGGCAGCCGGGCACCGACCACGCCGGTATCGCCACGCAGATGCTGGTGGAGCGTCAACTGGAAGCCACCGGTCAGAACCGTCATGACCTGGGCCGCGAAAAATTCCTCGAGAAAGTCTGGGAGTGGAAGGATCAGTCCGGTGGCAACATCAGCCGTCAGATCCGCCGCCTCGGCTCATCCGTGGACTGGAGCCGCGAGCGCTTCACCATGGACGACGGTCTCTCGGAAGCGGTCAAAGAAGCCTTTGTGCGCCTGCACGAGGACGGCCTGATCTACCGCGGCAAGCGTCTGGTCAACTGGGACACCAAGCTGCACACGGCGATTTCCGACCTCGAAGTGGAAAACCACGACGAGAAAGGCTTCCTGTGGAACCTCAAGTACCCGCTGGCCGACGGCGCGAAAACCGCTGAAGGCAACGATTTCCTGATCGTCGCGACCACCCGTCCGGAAACCATGCTCGGCGACTCCGCCGTCGCGGTTAACCCGAACGATGAGCGCTACAAAGCCCTGATCGGCCAGTTTGTCGAGCTGCCACTGGTTGGCCGCCGCATCCCGATCATCGCCGACGATTACTGCGATCCTGAATTCGGCACCGGTTGCGTGAAAATCACCCCGGCCCACGATTTCAACGACTACGAAGTCGGCAAGCGCCACAACCTGCCGCTGCTGAACATCTTCGACAAGAACGCCGCCGTACTGCCGGCCTGTCAGGTGTTCAACCTCGACGGCACGCTGAACGAAAGCATCGACGGCAAGATCCCGGCTGAATACGTCGGTCTCGACCGTTTCGAAGCGCGCAAACAAATCGTTGCTGCGTTCGACGCCGCCGGCCTGCTGGTCAGCGTTGACGACCACAACCTGAAAGTGCCCAAAGGCGACCGTTCGGGCACCGTGATCGAGCCGTGGCTGACCGACCAATGGTACGTTTCCACCAAGCCTTTGGCCGAGCCTGCGATTGCTGCCGTTGAAGACGGTCGCATCCAGTTCGTGCCGAAACAGTACGAAAACATGTACTTCTCCTGGATGCGCGACATCCAGGACTGGTGCATCAGCCGTCAGCTGTGGTGGGGCCACCGCATTCCAGCCTGGTACGACGAATCGGGCAAGGTCTACGTCGGCCGCGACGAAGCCGAAGTGCGCGCCAAGCACAACCTTGGCCCGGACGTGGCGCTGCAACAGGACAACGACGTGCTCGACACCTGGTTCAGTTCCGGTCTGTGGACGTTCTCCACGCTGGGCTGGCCTGAGCAGACCGAATTCCTGAAGAAATTCCACTCCACCGACGTACTGGTGACGGGTTTCGACATCATTTTCTTCTGGGTGGCCCGGATGATCATGATGACCATGCACTTGATGAAGAACGAGGACGGCACGCCGCAAGTGCCGTTCAAGACCGTTTATGTGCACGGTCTGGTGCGCGATGGCCAGGGCCAGAAGATGTCCAAGTCCAAGGGCAACGTCCTTGACCCACTGGACATCATCGACGGCATCGACCTGGAAACGCTGGTGCACAAACGCACCTCGGGCCTGATGCAGCCAAAACTGGCGAAGAAGATCGAGAAGCAGACCCGCGACGAGTTCGCCGACGGCATCGCCAGCTATGGCACCGACGCACTGCGCTTCACCTTCTGCTCGCTGGCCTCGACCGGTCGCGACATCAAGTTCGACATGGGCCGCGTCGAAGGCTATCGCAACTTCTGCAACAAGATCTGGAACGCCGCGCGTTATGTTCTGGACAAGGGCGAAGACTGCGGCCAGAACGGCGAGGCCTACGAGCTGTCGCTGGCGGATCGCTGGATCATCTCGCAACTGCAACGCACCGAAGCCGAAGTCACCCGTCAACTGGATCAGTTCCGTTTCGACCTCGCCGCGCAAGCGCTGTACGAGTTCATCTGGAACCAGTACTGCGACTGGTATCTGGAATTGTCCAAGCCTGTGCTGTGGGACGAAAACGCTCCGGTTGAACGTCAGCGCGGCACCCGTCGCACGCTGGTGCGCGTACTGGAAGTGGCGCTGCGTCTGGCGCACCCGTTCATGCCGTTCATCACTGAAGAAATCTGGCAGCGCATCGCGCCGCTGGCCGGTATTCAGGGCAAGACGATCATGCTGCAACCTTGGCCAGTGGCCAATGAAGAGCGCATCGATCCGGCTGCCGAGAGCGACATCGAGTGGCTCAAGGAGCTGATGCTCGGCACGCGTAACATCCGTGGCGAAATGAACATCGGCCCGGGCAAGCCACTGCCGATCTACCTGAAGAACGTCAGCGCCGAAGACCAGCGCCGTTTGACCGAGAACGAAGCGCTGCTCAAGAAGCTCGCGCGTCTGGAATCGATCACCGTTCTGGCCGCTGGCGAAGAAGCACCGCTGTCCGCCACCGCGCTGGTCGGCGAGATGGAAGTGCTGGTGCCAATGGCCGGCCTGATCGACAAGGCTGCTGAACTGGCGCGTCTGGACAAGGAAATCCTGCGCCTGCAGGGCGAAGTCCAGCGGGTTGGCGGCAAGCTGTCCAACGCAGGTTTCGTCGACAAGGCCCCGGCCGAAGTCATCGACAAGGAACGCACCAAACTGGCGGAAGCGGAACAGGCTTTGGGCAAGTTGGCTGAGCAACGCGCGCGGATTGCCAGTTTGTAACGGCACATCGCAATGAAAAAGGGAGGCCACATTGGCCTCCCTTTTTTATTTCTGCAGCACGATACCCCTCCCACAGTTTGAACGGTGTTGTCTTTAGATGTGGGACAATAGCCGCCACTTTCAGCCATACCCGAATCGACCACACCCATGAACGCCCCCCGCCCCCCGAAACCTGCGCGCAAGAAGCCTGAATCCGCGACCCCGGCCAAAGCCGTTGAGCCGCGTGAAAAGGCCAGCCTGCACCCGCGCAATCGCCATCAGGGTCGTTACGACTTCCCGGCACTGATCAAAACCACGCCGGAACTGGCGAAGTTCGTGATCATCAACCCGTACGGCAAGGAAAGCATCGACTTCGCCAATCCCGATGCAGTGCGCGTGTTCAACCGGGCGCTGCTCAAGTCGTTCTACGGCATTGAGCATTGGGACATTCCGGCGGACTACCTCTGCCCCCCGGTGCCGGGCCGTGCCGATTACGTGCACTTCCTCGCTGACCTGCTGGCCAGCATGAACGACGGCAAGGTGCCACGCGGTGCGATCGTCAACGTGCTGGACATCGGCATGGGCGCCAACTGCGTTTATCCGCTGATCGGCAACAGCGAATACCGCTGGCACTTCCTCGGTTCTGAAATCGATCCGACCGCCGTGGCGGCTGCCAAGGCTATCGTCCAGTCCAACGACCTGAACAAGGTCATCAAGCTGCGCCAGCAGGAGAACCGCAAGCACATCCTGATTGGTCTGCTGGAGCCGGGTGAGCGCTTTGACCTGACCATGTGCAACCCGCCGTTCCATGCCTCGATGGATGAAGCGACCAAGGGCAGCGAGCGCAAATGGCGTGCGCTGGGCCGCGCTGATCCGAAACGCAAATTGCCGGTGCTGAACTTCGGCGGCCAGTCGGCGGAGTTGTGGTGTGAGGGCGGCGAAGCACGCTTCGTGACGCAACTGATCGCCGAGAGCGCGAACTTCCAGCACAAAGTGCTGTGGTTCAGCACCCTTGTTTCGAAAGCCTCGAACCTGCCCGCCATAGAGACAGCGCTGAAAAAGGCCGGCGCGCTGGAAAGCCAGGTGGTGGAAATGTCCCAAGGGCAGAAACAGAGCCGCTTCGTCGCGTGGACCTTCCAGACCAAATCCGAGCAGCAGATCTGGCGCCGCGAGCGCTGGACGCGCTAACACTGCTCAACTTGTGGGAGCGGGCTTGCTCGCGAATGCGGTGGATCAGTCAATAAACATGTCGACTGACACTGCCCTTTCGCGAGCAAGCCCGTTCCCACATTTGATTTATGGTGTCAGTAAAAAACGGACACAAAAAAACCGTGCCCGGATTGCTCCGGTGCACGGTTTTTTTATCGCTGCGTCTTACTTGTTCACAGCGTCGGTCAGGCCTTTGGCCACAACCAGCTTGATCACTTTCTTGGCAGGGATTTCGATGGCAGCGCCAGTCGAAGGGTTACGGCCAGTGCGGGCAGGACGCTCGGTCACTTTCAGCTTGCCAATACCTGGCAAGGTGATTTCGCCGCCGTTTTCCAGCTGATCAGCAACGATTTGGCCCAGTTGGTCCAGAGCGTTACGCGCGGTGGTTTTCGGCGCGTCGATAGCTTCAGCGATGTCGGCGATCAGTTGGTCTTTAGTAAGAGCCATGTAGTGTTCCTTCCCTATCAAATTCATATGGATTGCAGAGTGCAGTGTCAGCCATCGAGCCCGATCTTCTGGATCTGGCACCCTCGGCGATAACCACGACGAGTCGGGGTTATAGATACCGAAATCAGGGTTTGGTTCGACCTGACAAATGCTGAATGCACGCTTAACGCAGTGACTTCGCGTAAGACCGGGCAAAACTAGCACAGAGGCGGGGAAATATCCGCTTCTAGCTACCCATTTGGTCAGCTTTATTGCTCTAAATCGGCAAAAAACTGCATAACCACCTTCGAGCCCCCCGGTTTTGCCCTTCAGCCCGCGCCAAAACCAGTGGTTGCGGTACACTGGGCGCTTTTTCGGGGGAGCCTGCCCTCCTCCCTTCCAACAGCCGAGAAGCCCATGCCGATCCGTCATTGCATCGTCCACCTGATCGACAAAAAACCCGACGGCACGCCCGCAGTTCTGCACGCCCGTGACTCTGAACTGGCTGAGTCCGCGGCCATCGAGAACATGCTCGCCGACCTCAACGAGAGCTATAACGCCAAACAAGGCAAAGCCTGGGGCCTGTTCCATCCGGAATCCGGTGCATTCCCGTTCAGCGGCTGGCTGAAGGAATACATGGAGGGCGCTCACGACTTCACCGCGTTCAGCAAAGTCGCGGTCGAACATCTGCAAAAGCTGATGTTCTGGCACCTAGAGAACGTTAAATATTTGTGCTATGCCATACAGACATTTAGAAGCTCAGGCGCTTCAAAGGCTGCTTAAGGCCCCTTAGCTCTACCTGAGACCACGATAGGCGCCAATGTTGGGGGCCATCCATGGAACTTGTTTGGGCTACTGAGGATTTGGTGATCGCCGGGCAACCCCATCCAGGGTTTCCTATTCTGCTTTGGAACTCGATGGAGAGCTGCGCCCCCGCTAATCAGTTCTTCCGTCACTATCTGCTTCGTGCAGCCATTGGTTCCAAGCGATCCTGGCCAAGTACCGGACGCGCACTGTACGACTTCTTCAGCTTTCTTGAAGCCCATGACATTGGCTGGGTTGACGTAGAGCGTGGCGAGGCAAAAAGCCTTGTGGCGGCCTATCGAGACTATTGCTTAACGACATGCAAGCTGGCACCGAACAGCACTCGCCAACGCTTGACTTACATCTGCAAGTTCTATGAATACGCACTGGAGGAGGGTTGGGTGAAACGCCTACCCTTTGCGTACGAAGAGCGCATCGTACGAAGTCAAGAAACCTTCCTTGAACATGTCGGCTCCAGCGGTGGCAAGACCATGGTAAACGACGTGATGCCGCGTAGCTACAAAGCCCTGCCCAAGTTTTTGTGCATGCATGAAATCAAGTCGCTCTTGGCCGCTGCTGAAAATCCCCATCATCGAATGATGATACGCCTCGCGTTGCACTCGGGCCTACGCCGCGAGGAAATCGCAGCCTTCCCACTGGCCTATGTTTTCGATCCAGACAAGGTGCGTGGAACCGAGCGTAACCTGCGCATTTGTCTCGACCCCTTCGACGGAAATGGCATGGTGACGAAAGGCAGCAAGCCGCGAACAATTTATCTGAGCCGCACGTTCATGGCCGAACTCTACCGCTACGTGATGAAGGTGCGTGGCGAGCGCGTTTCACCGAGCAAGCCTCCTCAAAAAGCGCTATTTCTCAATCAGTTCGGAGAGCCTTACGCCGAGGACGGCAAGAGCCTTAACCGGATCATCAACGAAACCGGTAAACGGGTTGGCATTAGGGTCCATACGCATATCCTCAGACACACCTACGCTACGCACACGCTGGTCAGCCTTCAGCGAAACCCCGCGAACGGGCTGGATCCTCTTGTATTCCTACAGCGACAACTTGGTCACAGCTCGATTCAGACGACTATGGTGTACCTGCATCTGATCAACGAAATGGCCGACGAAGCCGTACTGGCCTATGACGAGGAGTTGAACACACTAGCAGGGACAGCCTGATGCGTAAGCGCAAGGTATTTGTGAGTACCGACCTCAGCGTTCCCCAAGTCGAACACCGCCACGACTCGGCCGGCAATGTGGTCATCCTTCCCCAGGCTATCCCTGCGAGTAACACTATCGTCGAGTTTGGAAGGAATACGTCCAAGAGCCGTACCTTCGACTTTGCTCACTGGTACGGCGTCGGAATTGATTCCATCGCCTACGCATGTCAGCGCCAAATAGAACGCTTCCTAGCCGGCCAAGATGGCACCATCGCCACCACTACCGTGGCGGGCTACTGCGTAAATGGACTGCGCAACTTCCTGGACTGTTGCATGCTCCGGGCAGCCGCTTTTGGCCGTGACTTACTGTTGAGCGACATAAACCGAGACTTGATCGACGGTTACCTAGGTCATCTGGCGGGGCTAGGTGTCGCAACAACGTCTCAAAAGACGCTTTATACGCAAACTAAGCCGGTACTACTTGCCTTGGGGCTACGTGGGCTGATTCCTCTGATCGCCTCCGGCGATATGGCCACCTTTCCGAGCACGCCCTTCCCGAATAGTAACCACAAGTTCAAGAGCGAGACTGCATTAACCAACAGAGAACGACAAGCCTTCACTGCGGCATTGCGGCAAGCCATCAAGCCGATATGGACGGACGGCGTGTCTGTAACCGGCGAGCTGCTGGCATTCGCACTGTTGGTTGTTGCGCTGCACACCGGGCGTAATAACACGCCACTCTTGGAAATGGGCCGTAACTGCCTACGCCCGCACCCGAAAGATGACACCGTATTCCTGGTTCTGTGGAAGCGGCGAGGATACAACACCAGCAAGGTGGCCCTCCGCGCAGAGTCGGACGTCGAACGCCATCTTGAATCCACGCCGAGCGTAAGAACCAGCGTGGAACGTCTGATTCGTCGTGTGATGGTCCTGACCGAACCTCTGGATACGGAGGCTCCGGCCGACCTCAAGGGCCGTGTATGGCTGTATCGTACTCGCGCCTCGAAAAGTGTCGGCAACGTCACAGCGTTGAATTCATCAGCGGTGGCGGTCGCGGTAACTCGACTTGTAGCTAGATATAGCCTGACCGACAGCGATGGAGAGCCGCTGCGCATCAACATCTCACGCCTGCGCAAGACGTTCGCCAGCGGTATCTTCGAGCTGACCGGCGGAGACGCTGCAACCACCGCCGCAGCACTCGGAAACACCCTACAGATCACCGACCAACACTATTTAGCGCCCAGTGAAGACTCCCGTCGCAACTGGCAGTTCATGGGAGAGATATTGGTGCAGGAGTTATTGACTCGGACCATCGGTACAACCTATCGAGACACTCCCATGGGACGCTGCGCCGACCCGGAGAACGGCCAGTACGCTCCTAAGCGAGAGGGTGCGACTTGCATGAACTTCATCAACTGCCTGCGCTGCAAGCACTACGCGGTGACCGCCGAAGATTTGTACAAACTGTTCAGTTTCTACTTCCGCGTGCTGGCCGAACGCTCGCGCATGGATAAAAGGCTCTGGGCACGGGAATACGCTCACATTCCCCGCTTAATCGATCACTACATCATTGACGAAGGGCTGAGGCGCGGCACTTTCAGAGTCGCAGCGGTGGAGGCCGCGCGTGAGCATGCTCGCACCCAACCACATCCGTTTTGGTCGATTGATCTGATCGAAAGCCTGGAGGTATTTGCATGAATGACAACCTTCTAGCAGTACTGTCCTGGGACGCCTATACAGCCCAACCTAGCGATGTGCGTGGACTCCACGAGCGCGACACCTTGATCATTAGCGCGACCCAAGTCGATGGGCTGTGGGTTATCCTCAGCCGGTATGGTGACGACATCTGGCAGCTCGACGGCTTCACCAGCAATGTGCCAGCTTGCCAGAAACGATTGGATTTCAACCTCGTACCAATGGCGTTTCGAGCGGTTATGAAAGCGATGTTGTACCGCTATCTACGACGTGGGCGACGAGGAGGCACGCGGCCTAAAGGCAGCTCGATGAAGGCTCTCTTCCATGATGCAATGCCATTTTTACGTCATCTGGAGGTGCTTAAGCTCAATCATATGGGCGCGGTGACCCCAATGGTTTGCGCAGCCTTTGTGAATACCTGCAAGGCGCACCGGCAAACCAGCCGATACAGTGGTAAGCCACTGACGCAAAGGGGACTGGAGAATAGCCTCAAGGCCGTCGAAGCGCTTTATGAACTTAGTCAGTACACCGAAGACCGAATACCAACGCATCCCTGGCCTGAGACTTCCGCAAAGGCATTGGCGGGGCTCACCGGTTTTGGTGCCCAAGAAAGCAAAACGCCCCTGATTCCCGATGATGTGTTCTGCACCCTATTCGAGCGAGCCTACCAGCACGTCGAGCGCGGTCAACAATTACTTGACCTTCGCGATGCTCTTGATGCCCTCACGGTGCAGCGAAAGGGGAAATCATACACAACAGTCAATGTCGCAAAGAACCGACACCTAGAGGCCCAGGCTTGGAAGGGTGGCCTGAAGACACTCAACAAAGCACTCATTGATCTGCGTACGTCCTGTTATATCGTTATGGCCAGCACCTCTGGTTGCCGCAACCACGAGCTGGCGAACATACAATCGGGTTCGCACTTGCGGACCCAAGACAATCAGGGCACGGTCTATCACTGGATGCGCTCACGCTCGGACAAGACCGATGCGGGCATCCATCAATGGATGATACCTGAGGCAGCCGTACGCGCGCTGCGACTGATGGAGCGCTGGGCCATGCCATATCAGGCCATGATCACCGCCGAACTCCAGAAGCGACGCCGGTCCAACCCGCATGATCCGCAGATCGTCGAGACAAGCAAGCACCGCCATGCGCTCTTCCTCGGTGTAGCTCTGGGAGGCGATCAAGTACGCACAGTTTGCAACGCTACTTGGAACTTTTACCTGAAGGAATTCGCCAAGGAGTGTGGGCTCAGCTGGAACCTCACCAGCCACCAGTTCCGCCGCAAGTTCGCCAACTATGCCGCGCATAGCCGCTTCGGTGACTTGCGCTATCTCAAAGAACATTACGCGCATTGGACGCTGGACATGACCTTAGGCTACAGCATGGACGACAGTTGGGGGCAGCATTTGGATCTTGAGATGTATACCGATATTCAGGCCGAGCTGGATAATATCAAGCTCAGCGTGGTAGGCGACTGGCTCGGTAAGTCGCCTCTGGCCGGGGGCTATGGCCGCACCCTCAAGCAGTGGCAACGAGAGCCGCAGAACTTGCTGATATTTAAGGATCATGCCTCAATGCTGAAGTCTATTGCCGAGAGCACTGCAATTCGTAGCAATGGACATGCTTGGTGCACGGCGGACAATGACGGTTGTGTTGGCAATACCCTTGAGCGCACCCGATGCAGCAGCTGCAACAATGCCGTGATCGGGCACAGACACACGGCGATCTATCAGCGGCTCTACAATGATCTGAAAGGGCTGCTGCATTGCCCAGACATTGGTGACGGAGGTCGCCAGCGCGTTGAGCGCGACCTGATTCGATGTCGCGATGTACTAACACGGCTGGGAGTGCCGCCGGAGACTTTGATCGCATGAAGCCCAAAAACAAGGCAACCCACTACAAACCGGCTGAGGATCGCGAAAAGGATCTGCGGCTCGCGCTTTATCGCATCCAGAAAGGACGCACCCACTCCGGGGAAACCAAGATTACCATCGCCGCAGTCGCCCGCGAGGCAGGCGTATCAACAGCGCTGATCCACAACTACTACCCAAAAGTTGCTGAGGCTATCCGCGAAGCTCAGGGACGCTCTAGTCGCATGGTTCGTGATATGAAACATCACGACTTGATTGCTGAGCGCAAGAGATCCGCAGCCTGCCGACATGAGATAGAAGAACTGCGGGCCAAAATCGCTAGTCTCGCTTCCCTCAACGAAATGCTATTGGACGAGAACCGTGTGCTCAAAGCCAAGGTGAGCGACCGCAGGGTGACAGATCTGGGTTCAGCGGCGTTTTAACTGATCAATGAGTTGAGTTGGCAAGCCCTTAATGATCAATGTACCGGCTGCTTCGTCGTATTCAATCTTTTCGCCCAGTAAGTGCGCCTCGAAGCTGATCGACAGCCCTTCGGCACGCCCGGTGAAGCGGCGGAATTGGTTCAGGGTGCGTTTGTCGGCCGGAATCTCTGGCGACAAACCATAGTCACTGTTTCGGATGTGATCGTAGAACGCCTGTGGGCGGTCCTCGTCAATCAGGCTGGAGAGCTCTTCGAGAGTCACTGGCTCGCCAAGCTTGGTTTGTGTGGTGGCGTAGTCGACCAGGGTCTGGGTCTTCTCCCGCGCGGACTCCTCTGGCAGGTCCTCTTTTTCGACATAGTCGCTGAAGGCCTTCAGCAGAGTACGGGTCTCGCCCGGGCCGTCGACTCCCTCCTGGCAGCCGATGAAGTCGCGGAAGTACTCTGAGACCTTCTTGCCGTTCTTGCCCTTGATGAACGAGATGTACTGCTTGGAGTTATGGTTGTTCTTCCACTCCGACAGGTTTATCCGCGCCGCCAAGTGCAACTGGCCGAGATCCAGATGGCGTGACGGGGTCACGTCCAGCTCGGCATTCACCGCTACCCCTTCGCTGTGGTGCAGCAGAGCGATGGCGAGATATTCGGTCATTCCTTGCTGGTAGTGGGCAAACAGCACATGGCCGCCGGTGGAGAGGTTGGACGCCTCCATCAGCGTCTGCAAATGCTTTATGGCCACGCGGCTGAAGCTAGTGAAATCCTGGCTACCGTCCAAATACTCTTTCAACCAGCCGCTGAACGGGTACGCGCCGGACTCGGGATGGAAGAACCCCCAAGCCTTGCCTTGCTTAGCGTTATAGCTGTCGTTGAGGTCAGCCAGCAGGTTCTCGATGGCGGTCGACTCGGCAAGCTCGGAGTCGCGGGCGTGGAGAACAGCAGGTGTTCCGTCGGGCTTTTTGTCGATCAGATGAACAATGCAATGACGGATAGGCATTAGAGCGCTTCCTGTATAGGGAGTTATTAAGAGAATCTTCACAGAGTAGACCGACGGAAGCGTTGCTTTTTAGCGCGGTATTCACCGACAGCGCAAGACGAATTGCGCCAACTACCATGGGACATGGTCGGTAACTTTACTGTACCAGCGGACATCCTGCTGCCGAGGATGACCTCATGATTTCTATTCATAAATAGATGCAACTGAATGACCGTTCAGGAAGTAAGTGATCATGGTGAGCATGATCCTTCTTCCGCTGAAGCACCGCTCAGAAAATACTGAACGACGTTGCTCTGATATCTAGGGGGACATGCTTCTCAGACTATTCTGGTTATTCAGCGTATTCGACCATTTGATCAACAGCGTCTAGGAGCTGCTCAAGCGCTTCGCAACCCTCGTCCCGGCGCATGAGGAATTCCACGGCGTCTTTTGCATCGAATCGAAAAGGCTCGGTAATCAAGACAGCTCTGAAGAACGTATTCGCCAAGACCATTCCCCCTTGATTTAGCGCTTGCTCTACTTCCTCCCCATTCAGCCTCTCGAAAAAAGTCGACAGCACAGCCGTCGCTAGCGGTCTCATGTCGATGGATGAATAGGACGATTCCCAATGCCAGCGCCCTTTGGAGGGACAGAACGTAGGGCTATCATCGTCAAGCATGTAGTTCCAGTAGCTGCTTTTCCACATCCACTGGGGCGGAAGCGGCGTTTTTCAAGGTTGTTGTCGCGTCGCCGTCTAACTATGCCGCTCTTTTCTCGGTCTGCTGCTGCTGCCGATCCGGGTTCAACATCACAGTGCCCATCGGCTCCCAGTTTCTTGTCTGGCCAGACCAGCGTTCCGGGCATTTCTCCCGAGCTTGCTCGTACAGCTCATGACGCCGAGCCAGGATC